>DASZXE010000034.1:0-11345 GCA_035546475.1 Kofleriaceae bacterium | reverse complement strand
CCGCCACGTCCCCGCCGGCGGCGGCGTCGACGGGACGGCGGCCGGGTGCTCGACGCGCTGCCAGGTGATCTGCCCCGCCGGCGGCCGCGGCGGTCCCGGCGGGCCGGGCGGCCCCGGCGGGCCCGGAGGTCTGGGATGCGGGCACCCGGCCAGCCCGAGCCCCAGCCACGCCGCGATGGAGGAGAGGACGATCCGCGCGCGCCTGGAGCTCACGCGCGCAGCGTATCAGCGCCAGGCGGCGCGCGGGCTCAAGACTTCAGCGTGGCCCAGAGCTGCTTCGCCGACTGCTTGATGACCCGCCAGCGCTGCGGATCGCCGTGCACCAGCGACGCCAGCAGCTTCTTCGCCTCCTCGAGCGTGATGTGCGGCGGCAGCGGCGCGACCGCCGGATCGACGTGGCACTCGACGATGGTCGGCCGGTCGGCCGCCAGCGCGCGGTCGAGCGCCGGCCCGATCTGCTCGGGCCGCGCGACCTCGATCCCGTCGAGCCCGGCGAGCTGCGCGTAGCGCGCGTACGGGAAGGTCGGCAGGTCCTGCGACGTCTCGAACTTCGGGATGCCGGTCATCACCCGCTGCTCCCACGTCACCATGTTGAGGTCGCCGTTGTTGAGGACGATGACCACCAGCCGCGGGTCCTGCCACTCGCGGTAGTGCGCCGCGATCGTCAGCAGCTCGTTGTTGCCGAGCATCTGCATCGCGCCGTCGCCGATCGCCGCGACCACCGGCCGGTCGGGGAACGCGAACTTCGCCGCCGCCGCGTACGGGATCGCCGGCCCCATCGTCGCCAGGTTCCCCGACAGCGACGCCATCATCCCCGGCCGCATCTGCAGGTCGCGCGCCCACCAGTTCGCGCACGAGCCGCTGTCGGCGGTGAGGATGACGTCGTCCGGCAGCCGCGGCGACAGCTCGTGGAAGACCCGCTCCGGGTTGATCGGATCGGCGTCGGTCATCGCCTGCGCCTCGCGGATCTCGCGCCACTCGCGCACCCAGCCCTCGAGCTGCTCGCGCCACCCGCGGTCCTCCTTGCGCCGGAGCATCTGCAGCAGGAGGCGCAGCGTGCTCGCCGCGTCGCCGTGCAGGTTGACGTCCATCGGGTAGCGCAGCCCGAGCATGCGCGGCGCGATGTCGATCTGCACGCCGCGCGCCTGGCCCTCCTCGGGGAGGAACTCGATGTACGGGAAGCTGGTGCCGATCATGAAGAGCGTGTCGCACTCCTTCATCATCCGGTACGTGGCCTTGGTGCCGAGCAGGCCGATCGAGCCGGTCACGTACGGCAGATCGTCGGGGACCACCGCCTTGCCGAGCAGCGCCTTGGCGACGCCGGCGCCGAGCACGTCGGCCATCGCCATCACCTCGGCCGACGCGTCGAGCGCGCCGGCGCCGACCAGCATCGCGACCTTCTTGCCGCGGTCGAGGATCTCGGCGGCGGCCGCCAGCGCCTCGGTCGGCGGCACGATCACGCCGCGCTGGTGACCGATGCCGGTGAGCGTCACCCCGTGCTCGTGCGGCGGCGACACCGCCTCCGCCTCCTGCACGTCGTTCGGCACGATCACGCAGGTGACCGTGCGCTCGGCGAACGCGATGCGGACCGCGCGATCGATCAGGTGGCGGGCCTGCATCGGGTGCATGCAGTCGTGCACGTAGTGGTGGGCGACGTCCTTGAACAGCGAGTGGAGGTCGACCTCCTGCTGGAAGTCGGAGCCGATCGCGGTGCGCGCCGACTGGCCGACGATCGCGACGACCGGCGCGTGATCCATCTGCGCGTCGTAGAGGCCGTTGAGCAGGTGGATGGCGCCCGGCCCCGACGTCGCCATGCAGACGCCGACCTGGCCGGTGAACTTCGCGTGCGCGCAGGCCATGAACGCCGCCGACTCCTCGTGGCGGGTCTGGATGAAGCGCACTCGACCGTCGGCGCGCTCGAGCGCGCCCATGAGGCCGTTGATGCCGTCGCCCGGGTAGCCGTAGATCGTGCGCACACCCCACGCGTACAGCCTCTGGATGATCAGGTCGGACACCGTCTGGGACATGCTCCCAGCGGCTGCATCGCGCGTGCCGGCGCGCGCGCCCGGCGTGCGGCCTCGACCTGCGCTCAGCGGACGACGAGGACCTCGAGGTCGCCGCGCCGCCGCTCGAGGTGGACCGCGACGTCGTCCTCGTGGCGCTCGATCACGAGGTCGGTGGCGCCGGCGCCGACCCGCAGGCCGCGGATCGCGACCCGGTCGAGCTGGGCGGGCAGGACCGGGCGATCGAGCACGATGCGCGAGGCCGGCGCATCGAGCTCGAGGCCGAGGCAGGCCTCGAGCAGCATGAAGACCGCGCCGGCCGACCATGCCTGCGGCGCGCACGCGACCGGGTAGAGGGTCGGACCCTCGAGCTCGCGCTGGCGGAAGCCGCAGAACAGCTCCGGCATGCGGCGGAGGTCGAAGTGGTGGCTCGCGTCGAACAGCCCGGCGAGCACGCGCGCGCACTCGCGCTTGGCGCCGTAGCGGGCGAGGCCGCGGGCGATGAGCGCGTTGTCGTGCGGCCACACCGACCCGTTGTGATAGGAGATCGGGTTGTAGCGGGCCTCGCGGGCGTCGAGGGTGCGGATGCCCCAGCCGGAGAACGACGCGTCGCCGAGCAAGGTGGCGGCGACGCGGTGGGCGTGGGCCGGCGTGGCGATGCAGCTCCACAGGCAGTGGCCGGCGTTCGACGCCCGCACCAGGCACGGCCGCTTGGCGCCGTCGAGCGCGAGCGCGTAGGTGCCGAGCTCCTCCGACCAGAACGCCTGCTCGAAGCGCGCGCGCAGCGCGGCGGCCTGCTCCTCGAGGTGGCGGGCGCGGTCGTGGTCGCCGAGGACGCGCGCCAGCTCGGCCGCCGCGCGCCGCGCCGCGTGGACGTAGCCCTGCACCTCGCACAGCGCGATCGGCCCCTCGGCGAGGTCGCCGTTCGCGTGCGAGATCGAGTCCTGCGAGTCCTTCCAGCCCTGCGAGGCGAGGCCGGCCGCCGTGCGCCGCGCGTACTCGACGAAGCCGTCGCCGTCGAGGTCGCCGTCGTGATCGATCCAGGCGAGCGCGCGCTCGACCGCCGGCCACAGCGCGGAGACCGCCTCGCGGTCGGCGGTGCGCCGCCAGTACGCGCCGGCGAGCACGACGAACAGCGGCGTGGCGTCGACGGAGCCGTAGTAGCGGCCGAACGGGATCTCGCCGAGGGCGGCCATCTCGCCGCCGCGCGCCTCGTGGATGATCTTGCCCGGCTCGGCGTCGCGCGCCGGGTCCTCGGTCGTCGCCTGGGTCGCCGCCAGGTAGGCGAGGACGCCGCGCGCGACCCCGGGGTCGACCCACAGCAGTTGCAGCGCGGTGATGATCCCGTCGCGGCCGAACGCCGTCGAGTACCAGGGCACGCCCGCGTACGGGTACGGCCCGTGCGGGGTGTCGGTGATCATCATCTGCAGGTCGGCGCGCGAGCGCTCGAGCCACTCGTCGAACCGCTGGCTCGACGTCGTGACGGCGGCGCAGGTGTCGCAGCGGTCGCGGGCGGCCGCGGTCGAGCGCGCGTACGCCCGGTCGAAGCCGCACACCGCCGGCGGCGGACCGCCGGTGCCGAACGCGGCGCGGAGCTGCAGCTCGGTCTCGCCGCCGGCCGCCAGCCGCAGGTGGTACTGCGCGCGCCCCGCGGTCAGCGCCGCCGGCGCCGGCGACAGCTCGAGCCGCGTGCTGCGGACCCGATGGTCGAGCCCCTCGTACGACAGCTCGACCGAGGCGGGCCCGACGACCGGGTCGAGCAGGCGGCCGCGCCGCTCGCGCCGCATGCCGCGCGCCTCGAAGATGTCGGCGAAGTCGGCGCCGAAGAAGAGCGACAGCTCCAGCTCGACCTCGCGCCGCGCGAAGTTGTGGACGCGCACCTGCGCGAACCAGGCGCCGTCCCACAGGAAGCTGGTGATGAACAGGTGGATCGAGTCGCGCGGCAGCGCGCCGCCGGCGAAGTCGGGGAGGTCGGCGTTGGCGAGGTCGACGACCAGGACGCCGTCGCGCCGCACCGTCGAGCCGAGCAGGAACGGGCGCCGGCGCTCGAGCCCGAGCTCGAAGGCGGACAGGTGGCGGGTGCCGTCGTGGTAGATGCCGAGCTCGCCGAGCCCGACCTGGCGGATGGTGCCGGCGTGATCGAACACGGCGAAGCTGTCGCCCTGCTTGATGACGCGCGTGCGCTCATCCGCTCGCGAGCTGGTGGCCAGGACGTAGTAGTCCTGCAGGCCCTCTTCGATCGTCTCCATCGGTGCTCTCGGCGCTCCCGGCGCGGGTGATGAGCCCGCGGTAGACGGCCTCGTAGTCGGCCGCCATGCGCGTGCTCGTGAACCGTCGCTCGAAGACCTCGCGGATCGCGGGCCGCGGCAGGCGGTCGGCGCGGGCGACGGCGTCGACCGCCGCGTCGAGGTCGTCGACGAGGAAGCCGGTGACGCCGTCGTCGATCACCTCCGGCACCGAGCCGTTGCGCCACGCGATCACCGGCGTGCCGCACGCCATCGCCTCGATCATCACCAGGCCGAACGGCTCGGGCCAGTCGATCGGGAAGAGCAGGGCGCGCGCGCCGCCGAGGAAGGCCTGCTTGTCGCGCTCGGCGATCTCGCCGACGAAGTCGACGTGCGGCTGGGCGAGCAGCGGGCGGATCTCGCGCTCGAAGTAGGCCTGGTCGCGCTGGTCGACCTTGGCGGCGATGCGCAGCGGCAGGCCGGCGCGGCGGGCGATCTCGATGGCGCGGTCGACCCGCTTCTCCGGCGAGATGCGGCCGAGGAACGCGAGGTAGTCGCCGCGCCGCGCGGCCGGCCGCAGGAGGTCGACCGGCAGCCCGTGGTGGATCGTGCGCTGCCAGCCGATCGACGGCAGCGGCGCGCGCTGCGCGTCGGAGATCGAGACGACCGGCATGTCGGGGAACGCGCGGTAGACCGCGTAGAGGTCCGGCAGATCGAGGCGGCCGTGCAAGGTCGTCACGTGCGGGACCTTGATCCGGCGGGCGAGCGGGAACTGGATGAAGTCGATGTGAAAATGAATCACGTCGAAGTCGCGGGCGAGCAGGTAGACCTGCTCGAGCATCGCGATGTGGTGCGGGAGTGCGTCGACCGAGCCCGCCAGCCTGAGCGCCTGCGCGCACGGCGCGATCAGGCGCGCCGCGGTCTGCGAGTCGCCCGACGCGAACAGGGTGACGTCGTGGCCGGCGGCGACCAGCGCCTCGGTCAGGTACGACACGATCCGCTCGGTGCCGCCGTAGAGGCGCGGCGGGACGCTCTCGCACAGCGGCGAGACCTGCGCGATCCGCAGCGGCCGTCCGCGCTCGCCACCGTGCGCGCCGGCCCGTGCTGACTTCATGGACCCGTTCGATACAATCCGCGTACCAGGCCGGCATGAAGTCCGCCCAGCGCGGTTAGGATGGCGGCGCGGCGCGCGTGCCGCGCGAGCCGCGAAAGGAACCATGTCCGAGCAGCCGTACCCGGTGCTGGCCAGCCACGTCGATCGGCGGAGCGACGAGTACCAGCGCAACCTCGCCGCCGGGCAGGCGGCGGTGGCGAAGCTGCACGCGGCGCTGCGCGAGGCGACCGTCGGCGGCGGCGAGAAGTACACGAGCCGCCACCGCGCCGCCGGCAAGCTGCTGCCGCGCGAGCGCGTCGAGCTGCTGCTCGACCGCGACTCGTACTTCCTCGAGCTGTGCCCGCTCGCCGGCAAGGACGTGCCGGGCCACGTCGCCGGCGCGAGCGTGATCGGCGGCGTCGGCCTGGTGTCGGGCGTCGAGTGCCTGATCACGGCGAGCGAGGCGACGGTGAAGGGCGGGGCGATGAGCGAGGTGAGCGTGTGGAAGTCGGGGCGGCTCAGCGACCTCGCCGAGCAGAACCGGCTGCCGGCGATCTCGCTCATCGAGTCGGCCGGCGCCGACCTGCCGAACCAGTCGAAGATCTTCGTCCCCGGCGGGCGCGGCTTCCGCGACCTCACGCGGCGCAGCGAGCTGCGCATCCCGACCATCTGCCTCGTCTTCGGCAGCTCGACGGCGGGCGGCGCCTACCTGCCGGGCATGAGCGACTACGTCGTGATGGTGAAGGAGCAGGCGCAGGTCTACCTGGCCGGCCCGCCGCTGGTGAAGATGGCGACCGGCGAGGACTCGACGCACGAGGAGCTGGGCGGCGCCGAGATGCACAGCCGGGTGTCCGGCGTGTCGGACTACCTGGCCGCCGACGAGCGCGACGCGATCCGCCTCGGCCGCGAGATCGTCGCCCACCTCGACTGGAAGAAGGGGGCCGAGCCGCGGCCGCGCGCGGTCGAGCCGCCGGTGTACGACGCCGAGGAGCTGCTCGGCCTGGTGCCGCAGGACCCGCGGGTGCCGTACGACAGCCGCGAGGTGATCGCCCGGCTGGTCGACGGCTCGCGCTTCTCCGAGTTCAAGCCGCTGTACGGCACGACGCTCGTCTGCGGCTGGGCGCACCTGCACGGCTTCCCGATCGGCGTGCTCGCCAACAACGGCATCCTGTTCCCCGACTCGGCGGCGAAGGGGGCCCAGTTCATCCAGCTCTGCAACCAGAGCGACGTGCCGCTCGTGTTCCTGCAGAACATCACCGGCTTCATGGTCGGCAAGCAGTACGAGCAGGACGGCATCATCAAGGAGGGGGCGAAGCTCATCAATGCGGTGTCGAACTCGACGGTGCCGGCGATCACGATCATGACCGGCGCGAGCTACGGCGCCGGCAACTACGCGATGATGGGGCGGGCGTACCGGCCGCGCTTCCTGTTCACCTGGCCGTCGCACCGCATCGCGGTGATGGGCGGCAAGCAGCTCGCCGGCGTGCTCGACATCATCCAGCGCGAGGCGGCGGCGAAGCGGGGCGAGATGCTCGACGAGCAGAAGCTGGCGTTCGGCAAGGCGATGGTCGAGCAGCAGATCGACAAGGAGTCGGACCCGTACTTCGCGACCGCGCGCCTGTGGGACGACGGGATCATCGATCCGCGCGACACGCGCACGGTCGTCGCGATCGCCCTGTCGGCGAGCTACTCGGCGCCCGTGCGAGGGACGACGTCGTGGGGCGTGTTCCGGCATTGACCCCCCACGTCCCAGCGTCATCGTCGAGAGTGTTCCGGCACCGAGGAACATGCGCGAAGGCAGACCCCGCACCATGGCCCTGACCCTCCACGTCCCAGCGTCATCGTCGACCGCCGGCCTCGCTCGCCGGGTGGGCGTCCTCCGGCACTGAGCAGGTCGATGTCGAACCACGTCTACATCCACGCCCATCACCACAACCCGATCACGCGGCGGGCGCTGCGGCGCGTGCTGGTCGCGAACCGCGGCGAGATCGCGGCGCGCGTGCTGCGCACCTGCCGCGAGATGGGCCTCGGCACCGTCGCGGTCTACTCGGACGCCGACCGGCGCGCGCCCCACGTCGCGCTGGCCGACGTCGCGGTGCGGCTCGGCCCGCCGCCGGCGTCGGACAGCTACCTGTCGATCCCGGCGATCCTCGACGCCGCGCGCGCGACCGGCGCCGACGCGATCCACCCCGGCTACGGCTTCCTGTCGGAGAACGCCGACTTCGCGCGGGCGGTCGTCGAGGCGGAGCTGGTCTTCATCGGCCCGTCGCCGCTGGTCATCCAGGTGCTCGGCTCGAAGCAGGAGGCCAAGCGGCGCGCGCAGTCGGCGGGCGTGCCGGTGGTGCCCGGCTACAACGGCGACGATCAGGCGCCGGCCACGCTGGCGGCGGAGGCGCACGCGATCGGCTTCCCGCTGCTGGTGAAGGCGTCGGCCGGCGGCGGCGGCAAGGGGATGCGCATCGTCCGGCGGCCGGACGAGCTGGCGTACGCGCTCGACGCCGCGCGGCGCGAGGCGGCCGGCGCGTTCGGCGACGACACGCTGCTGCTCGAGCGCTACGTCGAGCGGCCGCGCCACGTCGAGATCCAGATCCTCGGCGACCACCACGGCAACCTCATCCACCTGTGGGAGCGCGAGTGCTCGATCCAGCGCCGCCACCAGAAGGTGATCGAGGAGGCGCCGTCGCCGGCGTTGACGGCCGAGCTGCGCCAGCAGATGGGCGCGGCCGGCGTCGCGGTCGGCCGCGCGGTCGGCTACACCAACGCGGGCACCGTCGAGTTCATCCTCGCGCCCGACGGCAACTTCTACTTCCTCGAGGTCAACACCCGGCTGCAGGTCGAGCACCCGGTGACGGAGCTGACGACCGGCCTCGACCTCGTGCGCGAGCAGATCCGGATCGCGCGCGGCGAGCCGCTCGACCACGCCCAGGCGCCGGCCCAGCGCGGCCACGCGATCGAGGTGCGGCTCTACGCGGAGGACCCGGCGGGCGGCTACCTGCCGACGACCGGCACGCTGGCCGCCTTCGAGCTGCCGAGCGTGGCCGGGCTGCGCGTCGACGCCGGCGTGCAGGCCGGCAGCGAGATCGGCATCCACTACGATCCGATGCTGGCGAAGGTGATCGCGCACGCCGACCGTCGCGAGGACGCGGCGGCGCTGCTCGCGTGGGCGCTCGAGCGGGCGGTCATCGCCGGCGTGGTCACCAACCGCGAGCTGCTCGCCCGCGTGCTGCGCCACCCGGCGTTCCTCGCCGGCGAGCTCGACACCCACTTCCTCGAGCGGCACGGCGAGCTGGCGACCGAGGGGCCGTCCGCCGAGGTCATGGCGCGCGGCGCGCTGGCGGCGACCCTGTGGCAGCACGAGCGCGGGCGGCGGGCGCCGCGGCCGCTGCCGCACGTCGAGCCCGGCTGGCGCAACGTCTGGGTCGCGGACCAGCGGGTCGGCTGGCGCTGCGGCGACGTCGAGGCGGACGTCGTCTACCGCCACCTCGGCGGCGGCACGTTCGATGTCCGGGAAGCGGACGGTTCGCACCGGCTCGAGGTGCTGGCCGCCGACGACCGCGAGGTGGCGTGGCAGGTCGACGGCCGCGCCTGGCGGGCCCGCGTCGTCGAGGTCGCGGGCGGCGTGCACGTGGCCGGCGCCGGCTGGGCGGTGACGCTGGCGGCGGTGCCGCGCTTCCCCGAGCGGCGCGCGGCGGCGGCGGCCGGCAGCCTGGTGGCGCCGATGCCGGGCAAGGTCGTGAAGGTGCTGGTGGCGGTCGGCGACGAGGTCGCGGCCGGCGCGCCGCTGCTGATCCTCGAGGCGATGAAGATGGAGCAGCCGGTGAAGTCGGCGGTGGCGGGCGTCGTGAGCCGGCTCGCGGTGACGGCGGGCGAGCAGGTCGCCGCCGAGCAGGTGCTGGCGGTCGTCACGCCGGCGGAGGCATGAGGGCGGCGGGCCCGCGGGTCGCGTGGCTCGCGCTGGTCGCGGGCCTCGCGGCGGTGGGCGGTGGCTGCGGCCCGCGGCGCGGGCCGGTCTCGCATGGAGAGGCGGGCAGCGACACGGGCGCGGGCACGGGCACGGGCACGGGCTCGGGCTCGGCTGCGATGGCGCGCGGGCCGATGGTGCCGCCGGCGGGGCCGCGGCTGCCGCGCGACGTCGCGCCGGTCGGCTACCAGCTCACCCTCGAGCTCGATCCGGCCCAGCCGAGCTTTCGCGGGTCGGTGACGATCGACGTCGCGTTCGCGGCGCCGACCGACCGGCTGTGGCTCGACGCGCGCGGCCTCGAGATCGACGACGCGCGCCTCGAGGTCGCCGGCCAGGCGCCGCGCGCGATCGCGGCGACCGTGGTGGCCGACCGCGAGCTGGTCGGCTTCGACCTCGGCGCCCCGGTCAGCGGCCCGGCGCGGGTGACGATCGCCTACCGCGGTCCGGTCCTCGCCGACGACGTGGTCGGCCTGTTCCGCGAGCGCGTCGGCGACGACTGGTACCTCTTCTCGCAGTTCGAGGCGATGCACGCGCGGCGCGCGCTGCCGTGCTTCGACGAGCCGGGCTGGAAGGTGCCGTGGCAGGTGACGCTGGTCGTCCCGCCCGCGCTGGTCGCGGCGTCGAACGCGCCCGAGGCCGCGCGCACGACGCGCGCCGACGGCCGGGTCGAGGTCCGCTTTGCGCCGACGCCGCCGATGGTCAGCTACCTGCTCGCGGTGGCGGTCGGCCCGTTCGACGTCGTCGACGTCGGGCCGGTCGGCCGCGACAAGGTGCCGGCCCGCATCCTGGTCCCCGCCGGCCGCGCGCCCGACGCCGCGACCGCCGCCGCCGAGACGCCGCGGGTCGTCGCCGCGCTCGAGGCGTACTTCGATCGCGCGCTGCCGCTCGCCAAGCTCGATCAGGTCGCGGTGCCGAGCTTCCCCGGCGCGATGGAGAACCTCGGCCTGGTCACCTACGGCAGCGAGGAGCTGCTGGCGTCGCCGAGCCGGCCGCTCGACGAGCTGCGCCGCGAGTACCTGTCGATCGCGTCTCACGAGCTGGCCCACCAGTGGTTCGGCAACCTGGTGACGATGGCGTGGTGGGACGACCTGTGGCTGAACGAGTCGTTCGCCACCTGGCTGGCGGCGAAGCTGGTCGCCGACCTCGATCCGCGCCGCGACGTCATCACCGAGCGCCGGCAGTCGCGCGCGGACGCGATGGAGCGCGACCGGCGGCCGCGCGCGCCGGCGGTGCGGCGGCCGGTGGCGACGCCGGCCGAGGCGGACGCCGCGTTCGATCCGATCGCCTACGACAAGGGTGCGGCGGTGCTGGCGATGTTCGAGCGGGCGATGGGCGCCGACCGGTTCCGCGACGCGGTGCGGGCGTTCCTCGCCGCGCACGCCGGCGGCAGCGTGACGTCGGCCGACTTCGAGGCGGCGCTGGCGGCCGCCGGCGGCGGCGCCGACGTCGCCGCCGGCCTCGAGACGGTCCTCGACCAGCCGGGCGTGCCGCGCGTCGAGCTGGCTCTCGACTGCGCGGGCCCGGGCGGGCCGGCGGCGGTGGCGTCGGTCAGCCGGGCGACCGACGTCGCCACCGTCACCGCCACCACCGCTACCGCCACCGCCGCCGCCGCCGCTGCGCCGAGGTGGAAGTTCCCGCTCTGTGTCCGCTTTTCGGACAAGAAGGCCGGCGGCGGCGTCGGCGAGCGGTGCGGCTGGCTCGACGGCCCCGGCGGCCGCGTCGAGCTCGGCCTCGCCGCCTGTCCCGCCTGGCTCGTCGGCGACGCCGGCGGCGCCGGCTACTACCAGGTCGCCTACACGCCGGCGCTCGCCGCCTCCGTCGAGGCCCACCTCGCCGACGTGCCGATCGTCGATCGCGGCACGCTCGCCGACGGCGTGGTCGCCGAGCTGTCCGGCGGCCGGACGACCATCGCCGGCGCGCTCGGGTGGGCGCGGCTCTTGCTCGCCGCGCCCGATCGTCACGACGCGATCGCCGCCCTCGCGATCCTCCGCGCCGTCGACGGCGACGTCGGCCCCGACGCCCGCCCCGCCTGGCAGGCCTGGCTGCGCGCCACGCTCGGCGCG
>DASZXE010000033.1:0-5681 GCA_035546475.1 Kofleriaceae bacterium | reverse complement strand
GATCAGCCAGCCTGGCTGGCGGAGTCGGTGCCGCGCTCGCGCTTGCTGGCCGCGAGCGCAGGCGCACGGCCACGCTCGAGCGCGCCCGCGGTCGCCGGCACCGGCGGCGGCAGCGTCGGCGCGACCGGCGGCGTCACCGTGGTCGGGACGGTCGCGGTCACCGGCGGCGCCGCGGCGGACGCGAGCGCGCGCAGCGTGTAGCGACCGGGCGACGTGCGCGTGAACAGCGAGCCGTCGCCCTTGCGCTTGATGTCCATCGCGAGGTCGCGTGCGACCACCGTGTCGGGAGTCTTCGACTTGCTCGGCAGCCGCGCACCAGCGCGCACCACGATCTCCCGCACCGACATCGGCACCGCCGTCTCGCGCAGGATCTCCTCAACCACGGCTAGCGTACTCATCTTCGGTTCCTCCCCGGGAAGCCCCGCTCCCCGGCGCCGCGATGACCTCCCGCAGGCCATCCGGTTCGACAAGTGAGTTGATGATCGCGTCGCTTCGTCCGAGCTCGATGTCGCGACCCACGCGCTCACCGAGGAAGCTCATCCTTCTCCAAGTCGTCCTCGCGAACCAGTCTTGACATCGGAAAAGATCCGCCATGTCCACCGTCACCAAATGATCGACGGAACTGGTTGCATTTTTCCCTCCCGGGGGTAGGGCCATCGATCGATCTCGCGCGGTGCTCATCAGGGCGCGTTTTCCGTCGAGGATTCGCGCGCGGGACGGCGCGCGACGACCTGCGTGACGGCGCTCTCGCCGCCGTGCAGCGAGCCCTCGTGGATGTCGCGCACGAGCTCGCGCGCGATCACGAGCTCGAGACACGCGGTCTCGGCGAGCTCCGCGACCAGCGCGTCCTTCGGCACGAGCAACGTCGGATCTTTCGGGCCGCCGGTCGCGCGAGAGAGCTGCGCGGGGCTGTACGCCTCGAGGATGAGGAGGCCGCCCGGCGCGAGCGCGCGCGCCGCCCGCGCGTGGACCGTGCGCCGCACCGCGGGCGGCAGGTGGCAGAAGATCGAGACGACCGCGCTGAACGCCTCCGGCTCCGGCTCGTAGTCGCCGAGGTCGGCGAGCTGGTACGCGAGCGTGACGCCGTGGTGGGCGGCGAGCGCGGTCGCCTTGCGCTGGGCCTCGCGCGAGAAGTCGACCGCGGTGACCGGGTGCCCGCGCCGCGCGAGGAAGACCGCGTTGCGCCCTTCCCCCTCGGCGAGGCAGAGCACGCGGCCCGGCGGGATGCCGGCGGCCTGCTCGAACAGGAAGTCGTTCGGCTCGGTGCCGTAGACGTAGTCGGCAGCGCTGAACCGCTGGTCCCACAGCGCCGGATCCGTCGGAGACGACATGGCGCCGATGATAGCGCCGGCCGGCGCGCGCGCCCGCGCGATCGTGCCGCGTCGCGCCGATCGCGCTCGCGCTCCCGCTCGTCAGCGGGTGCGCAGCGCGGTGACGACCTTCTCGACCGCGTCGCGGGCGTCGCCGAACAGCATGCGGGTCACCGGCTTGTAGAACAGCGGGTTGTCGACGCCGGCGTAGCCGGTCGCGCGCGACCGCTTGTTGACGACGACCAGCTTCGCCTTCCACACCTGCAGCACCGGCATGCCGTAGATCGGCGACGACGGATCGTCCTCGGCGCCCGGGTTGACGATGTCGTTGGCGCCGATGACGATGACGACGTCCGTCGTCGGGAAGTCGGGGTTGATCTCGTCCATCTCGAGGACGATGTCGTACGGCACCGACGCCTCGGCGAGCAGCACGTTCATGTGGCCCGGCAGGCGGCCGGCGACCGGGTGGATCGCGAAGCGGACGTTGACGCCGTGGCCGCGCAGGATCTCGGTCAGCTCGCGCACCGCGTGCTGCGCGCGCGCGACCGCCATGCCGTAGCCGGGCACGATGATGACCGACTTCGCCTCGATGAGCCTGGTCGCCAGCGTCGCGTGGTCGATGTCCTGCACCTCGCCGGCCGGCACGCTCGGCCCGCCCGCCGCCGCCTTCGGCGGCTCGGCGCCGAAGCCGCCGAAGATGACGTTCCAGATCGACCGGTTCATCGCCCGGCACATGATGTACGAGAGGATCGCGCCGGAGCTGCCGACCAGCGCGCCGGTGACGATCAGCAGATCGTTGTTCAACATGAAGCCGGCGGCCGCCGCGGTCCATCCCGAGTAGCTGTTCAGCATCGAGACGACGACCGGCATGTCGGCGCCGCCGATCGCGGCGACCAGGTGGACGCCGAGCACGCAGGCGATCACCGTGCCGGCGGCGAGCGCCCACGTGTGGCCGCCGCGCACGTAGACGACGGCGAGGACGACGATGCCGATCAGCATCGCCAGGTTGAGCTGGTGGCGCGCCGGCAGGAGCGTCGGCTTGCCCGACACCGAGCCGCGCAGCTTGAGGAACGCGAGCACCGAGCCGGTGGTCGTGATCGCGCCGATGATGACGTCGATGAAGACCTCGATCAGCTCCTTCGACGGCAGCGCCTCGTGGTGCTTGGCAGCGGCGAGCTGGATCGAGAAGCCGACGAGGACGGCGGCGAGCCCGACGAAGCTGTGGAGCAGCGCGACCAGCTCCGGCATCTGCGTCATGCCGACCCGCGCCGCCATCGTGCCGCCGACGAGCGCGCCGACGCCGAGCGAGCCGATCAGCAGCCAGCTCGGGTGATAGCCGCGCTCGCGCAGGGTCAGCGTGGCGAGGATCGCCACCGCCATGCCGACGATGCCGTACAGGTTGCCGCGCCGCGCGGTCTCCTGCGAGGAGAGCCCGCGCAAGGCGAGGATGAACAACGCGGCGGCGATCAGGTACGCCAGCGTCGACAGCGAGTTCGCGAGGAGGGTGGGGTTGAACATGGCTACTTCCGGAACATCGCGAGCATGCGGCGGGTCACCAGGAACCCGCCGGCGATGTTGATCGTCGCGAACAGGGTCGCGGCGATCGCGACCGCCGCCGACGCGTCGAGGTGTCCGCTCGCGGCGCCGAGGATGCCGCCGACGACGATCACGCCGCTGATGGCGTTGGTCACGCTCATGAGCGGCGTGTGCAGCGCCGGCGTGACGTTCCACACCACCTGCCAGCCGACGAAGACCGCCAGCACGAAGACGGTCAGGTGCTGGAGCAGGAAGAACGTGTCCTCGCCGACGTGGGCGTTCTTGTAGCCGAGCCGCAGCACCATCCAGACGATGACGGCGACGGCGCCGAGGAGCGACATGACGATGCCGGCCGTCGCCGACGGCGCGGTCGCGGCGCCACCGTGGCCGTGGCCCTTGGCGGCGGCCGGGGTCGCGGCCGGCACCACCGGCACCTTGCCGGTCTGGCCGGTCTTCTCGGCGACCGGCACCGGCAGGGCGCCCTCGCGCGACTGCTTGACCTCGGGCTCGACCTTCTTCGGCGGCGGCGGCGGCCAGGTCTTCGCGCCGTGATCGAGGACGAGCGCGCCGCGGACGATGTCGTTGCCGTGGTCGACCTTGAAGCCGTTCGGCCCGCCCATCTCGTCGAGCAGGTGCCACAGGTTCGTGCCGTACAGCTCGCTGGCGACGTTGCCCATGCGGCTGGCCATGTCGGTGTAGCCGATGATGGTGACGCCGTCGTGGACCACCGCCTCGCCCGGCTTCGTCAGGTCGCAGTTGCCGCCGTTCTCGGCGGCGAGGTCGACGACGACCGAGCCCGGCTTCATCGCCTCGACCATGTCCTTCAGCCAGAGCTTGGGCGCCGGCCGGCCGGGGATGAGCGCGGTGGTGATGACGATGTTGACCTCCTTCGCCTGCGCGCGGAAGAGGGCCATCTCGGCGTCGATGAACTCCTTGCTCATCTCCTTCGCGTAGCCGCCCTGCCCCTCGCCCGACTCGGCGATCTGCACGGTCAGGAACTCGCCGCCGAGCGACTTGACCTGATCGGCGACCGACGGCCGCACGTCGAACGCGCGGACGATGGCGCCCAGGCCCTTGGCGGCGGCGACCGCGGCGAGGCCGGCGACGCCGGCGCCGATCACGAGCACCTTGGCGGGCGGCACCTTGCCGGCGGCGGTCATCTGGCCGGTGAAGAACGAGCCGAAGCGGGTCGCCGCCTCGACGACGGCGCGGTAGCCGGCGATGTTCGCCATCGACGACAGCGCGTCGACCTTCTGCGCGCGGCTGATGCGCGGGATGCAGTCGATCGCGATCGCGGTGACCTTGCGGGCGGCGAGCCGCTCGACCAGCTCCGGGCTCTGCGCCGGGAACAGGAAGCTGATGAGGACCTGGCCCTCGCGCGCGCGGTCGGCCTCGTGGCCGCCGCCGGGCAGCTCGCTCGGCGGCCGCACCTTGACGATGACGTCGGCCGCGGCCCAGACGTCCTCGGCGCGCGGCGCGACGGTGGCGCCGGCCTCGCGGTAGAGGTCGTCGGGGAAGCTCGAACCCTCGCCGGCGCCGGCCTCGACGATGACCTCCCAGCCGACCTTGACCCAGCGGGTGACGGTCGATGGAGCGGCGGCGACCCGGCGCTCGTCGGGCCGGATCTCCTTGACGATACCTAGCTTCATGGTGCCCTCGGCCGGCGGAAAATGCCCCGTGCGGTCAGCGGGCGCAAGCGGTCGGGCTACCCTTCACCCGGATGCACGATCGGATGCACGATCGGATGCGCGATCGGACGAGCGATCGGCTGCGCACGATCGAGGATCGCGGCGGCTGGGTTCACGCGCGGCTGTCGTGGCGCGGCGACGAGCTCGACCGGCTCGTGGTCGGCGAGCCGGGCGCGTGGACGATCGTCGGCGGCGTGACGCGCGCGCACCCGCTGTTCGGCGAGGCGCACCCGATCTGGATCGTGGGCGGCGACGCTCCGCCGCAGCGCCGCCCGGGCGAGGACGAAGGCGAGCCCGCGACGGTGATGGGCGCGGTCCGCTGGGCGGCGCCGACGACGATCCCGCCGATCTTCGCGCCCGCGCGCCTGCCGGCGGGCGCGGGCTCGATGATCCTCAACGTGCTGGCGACGCTCGCGCGGCGCGCGGGGGTCGAGCGGCTGCGCTACGCCGGGCCGTACCCGACGGCGGCGCTGTGGCGGACGCTGGCCGGCTCGTTCCGCGTGGTGACGCCCGGCGCCGACGAGGAGGCGTTCACCGCCGGCGCGCTCGAGCGCGCGGTGCGCGGCGACCTGTCGGCGATCCCGATCGACCTCGCGCCGGCGCCGTTCGAGCGCGTGCGGGTGTCGGCGCGGGTGACCGTGCACCTGCGCGACGGCGTCGAGCGCGCGACGATCGACGGCGCCGGCTACGATCGATCGTCGCGGAGCTGCCGGCTCGTCGAGGTCGACGGCGCGGCCGACCGCGAGATCGAGGCCGAGGCCGACGGCGAGGCCGGCCGTGAGGCCGACGGAGGCGCCGCGGTCGCCGCGGAGCTCTGGCTCGGCGACCGGCCGTGGGGCCGCGCCGCGGTGCTCGACGCCGCCGGCCGCGTGCTCGCCGGCCCGTCCACGCTGCCGGCGGTCGGCGGCGAGCTCGCCGGCCTGGTCGGCCGCGCGCTGCCGGCCGAGCTCAAGGCCGCGCTGGCGACCGTCATCGCCGAGCTCGTCGCGCCGCCGCTCGCGCCCGGCGTGGCCCCGGTGCTGGCGGAGACGTCGATCCGCTGGGGCGACCCCGGCGCCGCCGAGGTCCGCCGCGAGGGCGAGGCGCTGGTCCTCCACGCCGGCCTGTGGGCCCACCTCGCGCCGCGCGGTCTGGCGGCGGTCGCGCG
>DASZXE010000032.1:0-11314 GCA_035546475.1 Kofleriaceae bacterium | reverse complement strand
GCCTCCACCTCGGCGACGTCCACGCGGCGGCGGCCCACGGCACCCGCGGCGCCGGCGAGCCGCTGCCGTTCGCCGACACGATCCAGCGGTCGTTCGGCCGTCACGACGTCGGTGGCATCCGCGCCCACGTCGGCGGCGCCGCCAGCGAGGCGGCCGGCGCGATCGGCGCCGAGGCGTACGCCACCGGCAACCAGGTCGCGTTCGCCGGCGCGCCGACGCTGCACACGGCCGCGCACGAGGCCGCCCACGTGGTGCAGCAGCGCGCCGGCGTCCACCTCGCCGGCGGTGTCGGCGCCGAGGGCGACGTCTACGAGCGCCACGCCGACGAGGTCGCCGATCTGGTGGTCCAGGGCCGCTCGGCCGAGGCGCTGCTCGATCGCCACGCCGGCAGCGGCGCCGGCGGTGCGCCGGCCGCCGGCCCGGTGCAGCGCAAGCTCGGCAAGGGGGTCGGCAAGGGCACCCGCGTCGTCAAGCACACGCCCGACGGCGACCTCGACCACTTCGAGATCGAGGAGGTCACCGGCGCCCGTTACACGATCAAGAACACGAAGACGGACGAGCTCATCCGCAACGTCGCGCAGTTCGCGTTCGAGTGGGGCACGAGGGACAGCGCGGTCGCCTCGCGCAAGGAGTGGGAGCGCGAGCGCGACAACCAGGACCTCGCGCTAGGCCAGAACTACGTCAGCGAGGACTACAAGCGGATCAACTCGCTGCTCGGCGCGCTGGAGGCGCTCGGGCTGACGCCGGCCGAGGTCGTCGATCCCTCGCTCGACATCGGCAAGATCGAGGGGAAGCTCGTCGACAAGTGGCGGGAGGTCGGCATCGCCCGCAACATGCTCAAGAAGCTCGAGCAGGACAACTGGGACGCGAAGCTGCTGCGCGAGACCCTCGACCTCTTCAAGCGGCTCCACCGCGTCTGGGATCAGTTCCCCCGCAAGGAGATCCCGACTGGCTCGGTCTGCCGCGGCGACTCCTCGTACCTCTACTCGTCGTACAAGTTCCTGGAGCCGACCCAGTACGGCAAGGACGGCGAGGTCTCGCTCAGCCAGACGATCCGCTGGCCCGGCGTGATGTCGACGACGGTCGGCCACCCGAAGGACTGCAGCGTCTCCAACGGCAAGAAGGTCATCTGGAAGATCGACGTCCCGAAGGAGCACCAGGGCAAGCGGCTCGGTAACAACGACTCCGAGGCCGAGGCCACCTTCCCGGTCGGCACCACGATCGAGATCTCGTCGATCCTGGTGCGCGTCAAGGACAAGACGGTGCGCCAGGACGAGTTCGGCTCGTCGGCGGAGGTCGTCGTCTTCGCGCGGATCACCTCGGTCGGTCCGCCGCCGAAGGAGAAGGGCTCGGTCGGCGGGTCGAGCGTGGGCGGCTCCGACAGCCCGCCGAAGCTCGAGCTGCCGCTGCCGCCGCCGGAGCTGTCGGACAAGTCCGGTCCGTCGAAGTCCGACAAGGAGCCCGACGACGGCCTCACCCTCTCGCAGCGGGCGCAGCTCGCCATGTTCGAGCGCGCCCTCAAGAAGGCGACCGAGAGCAAGGACGACGACGAGGCGCAGCGCCTGCAGGGCGAGATCGCCAAGCTGTTGCCGCGCAAGAAGCTGTCGCCGATGGAGCAGCTCCAGGTCGAGCTGCTGCGCAAGCGGCTGAAGAAGGCGGAGGAGGGCAGCTCGAAGGACGAGGCCGAGGAGCTCCGCCAGCAGCTCAGCAAGCTCGAGGGCGGGCCGCCGAAGGGCAAGAAGCCGTCGTCGCACGACGACGACAGCCACGGCCCGGTGCTCACCGTCGGCGAGAAGCTGCAGTCGAAGGAGGACGGCCAGACCTACCTCGTCGAGCAGATCATCCCCGGCGGCGCGCACGGCGCCTGGAAGCTCGTGCGCGAGAAGGACGACAGCGCCTTCCTGTGGAAGCCGGCCGGCGCGGTCAGCGTGTCGGACGGCGGCGCCAGCGTCGAGCTGATGGCCGAGGCCGAGGTCGGCGCCACCGGCCTCGCCAACTTCATCGTCGGCGGCTACCTGGTGCCGCGCGCCCACCGCCTCACGCTCAAGGGCCGCCTCGGCACCAGCCAGGAGTTCATCAACGTCAAGAAGGAGACGTTCCGGCCCGATCAGCTCGGCGGCAAGAAGGCGGCGCAGATGGTCGCCCACATGATCGCCGACTGGATCATCAGCAACCACGACAACAACGACACGCAGTTCATGACCGACGTCGACGACAACCTGATCGGCATCGACAAGGGTCAGGCGTTCAAGCACTTCCGCGAGGGCAAGATCGAGAGCCGGTTCGTCGGCAAGGCGAAGGAGGAGCTGCGCAAGCTGCCGCCGAAGAACGAGGCCAACAGCGGCAGCCACGAGAAGTGGGAGAGCGACATCGAGCCCGACCACCTCGACCCCGGCTACCACCCGAGCGGCAACTTCAAGGTGCCGTCGCCCAAGCCGTTCGTCGACCGCGCGCTCCAGCTCGAGAAGCTGCCGTTCGACTGGAACGACCCGATCATCCAGACCGCGATCAAGAACGCCGAGGCGCTGACCGTCGAGGACGTCAAGGGGTTCCTCGGCGACTACGCCAGCCGCGTCTTCAAGGACAAGGAGCAGGACTTCTTCGAGGCGGTGGTCGCCCGCGCCCACCGCATCCAGGAGGACCTCGCGCTCATCTTCAAGGACAAGTACGTCAAGAACGACGCGAAGCCGGTCCACACCGAGTACCGGCCGAAGCTGACCGCGCCGCCGAAGCGGCCGAAGCCGTACAAGGGCCCGGAGCTGAACGACCTCGGCGGCCGCACGCTGTCGAAGGAGTCGCCGCGCAAGCTGGAGCCGACCAAGGAGGGCGCCAAGGGCCTCGACCGGCTGCTCGACGACTTCGGCCGCTTCGATCACAAGGGCGCCAAGCAGCACGACGGCAACCTCAAGCAGCACTCGATCTACGTCGCCAACTCGGTCGACCTCATGTTCGAGGCGGCCCAGCACCCCGAGCAGTTCAAGGAGCGGCAGAAGGGCGACAAGCCGGAGATGTACGGCGACTACGTCAAGAACATCCCGCCCGAGCTGCGGCCGCTCCTGTCGCTGACCGGCTTCCTCCACGACGTCGGCAAGGGCGGCGAGGACCACCTGCACGAGCACGACCTCACGCTCGACGGCAAGTCGCACCACCAGCACCCGAAGGAGGGCTTCGAGATGATGCTGCCGTCGGGCGAGCGCGACGACGTGTCGTCGGTGTCGCAGGTCAACCGCAACCGCAAGGACTTCGACTACCACCTGCGCAAGGACGTCCACGAGGGCCAGACCGGCTCCGCCGGCACGTTCGACTTCGGCAGCTTCTTCGACTCGATGAAGATGACGCCGCGCGAGCGGGCGATCGTGCAGATCGGCACCGCGATGCACTACGACTTCGGCGGCATCATCATGAAGTCGCTCGGCGACAAGCCGGAGCCATCGCAGATGAAGGCCGAGTTCGACAAGTACCTCGACAAGCTGCGCGAGGTGACCAAGCGGACGTCGTACGGCGAGGTCGACGAGCTGCTGGTCAACATCACGATCATGATCGGCGCGGCCGACGTGCTCGGCTCGAAGCAGGTCGACCTGGGCAAGGCGCAGCAGAGCATCCACGAGTTCCCGCAGGAGAAGTCGAACCGCGACACCGGCTTCGTGCCGTTCCACGAGTATGGCTTCAAGGAGAAGGGGCGGGCGCTGCGGCTCGCGCTGCTCAGCTACTTCCGCACTGGCGAGGTGCAGCGGTTCGCGTTCGACGCACCGCAGTCGACGACCTCGGGGTCGCAAGGCTCGCACGGGTCGACGGGGACGAAGGGCCACGAGGAGCCGCAGGCGCCGCCGCAGCCGATCGACACCACGCTGCTCGCCGAGACGCACCTCGACGGGACGATCCGGATCCACGTCGAGAAGAAGCTCGTCACCGCGTACCTGCAGGACCTGATCACGACGACGCACTACCTGTCCGACGCCGAGGGCGACGTGCTCGCCCACTACTGGCACGTGCACGCCGACGTCTTCTCGATCGCGACCGCGTCGCAGAACGGCATCTACCGCGAGCCGCGCAGCGGCCGCACGTTCCGGCGCTCGCAGCTCGAGACGCTGGCCGACGGCCACTGCCTCATCCACGGCCTGCGGATGATCCTCGCCGGCGCCAACGCGACGCCGGAGGTCGTGCGGATGGCGCGCATCGCGATCGCGCTGCGGCTGACGCCCGAGCAGCTCGAGATGATCCTGACGAACATCGTCAGCGATCACATCGACGGCAGGCAGCCGCCGGGCCTGCGCGACCGGCTGCTGTCGATCCTGCGCAACAACTTCTCGATCCTGCTCGCGAAGCTGGTCAAGGGGCTGCGCGAGCAGCAGGGCGGCGGGAAGAAGGACGTGAAGCCCGAGCCGAAGACGCAGACCCAGACCAAGCCCGAGACCAAGCCGGAGACGAAGCCGGAGACGAAGCCGGGCACGACGACCGAGAAGAAGCCGCAGGTGCAGCTCGACCCCGGCGACGGCACGCTGGCGCCGAGCACGACGTTCGGCGCCGGCGAGCCGATCCGCGGCGCGCTGCTGTTCCTCGGCGCGCACTACGTGGTGCTCGACGAGGTCCAGGCCGACGACGGCGTGACGCCGGTCGAGCGCGGCGAGGGCGGCGGCGACGTCGGCTTCTGGGCGCGGGTCGAGGTCGCGCTCGGCGAGGCCGGCCACGATCGGCCGCGCCTGGCGCAGATCGTGCTCGCGCTCACGGCCGGGCAGCGCTTGCAGGCGCGCGAGCTGCTGCGCCAGGGCCGGACGCGGCTGTCCCCGACGGCGATCGCGATCGTCCTCGACATGCTCGAGGCGATGGACCCGTACGACAACCCGCGGCCGGTGTACGGGCGCGACTTCGATCACGGCGGTCCCGACGACGACGGCACCGGCGGCTCCGCCCCGGGCGGCCGGCGCGAGGTCTCCGTCACCTCCTGACCGCAGGCGCGGACGACGCGCGCCGACGCGCGCCGACGTGCGCCGACGCGCGGCCGATGCGCACGTCGCCGGCGCGGCGCCAGATCTGCGCACTCGGGCGCACCGCCGTCACCTCGCCGCCCGTGGATCCGCGGATCGCGCGCGGCGCCGGCGATGGCATGCCCTTCGCTACCTGCCGGTACATGCGCGTCCACTTCGGTCTCGCCATCGCCTGCACCCTCCTCGGCGCCGGGTGCAAGCCGTCAGAGCCCAGGGCGCCGGCCGAGGGACCGGCCGGTCTCCGCGAGAAGTCGATGCACAACTGCCCGAGCGCGGTCGTCGGCGCGACCACCAGCATCCGCGAGACCGCCGACGGCGTGACGCTCGACGTCACCTCCGACGACCCGGCGGCGACGCGCGAGATCCTCGCCCGCGCCGAGAAGCACGCGGCGATGGGTCCACCCACCGGCATCCAGCCGCTGCACAACGGCCTCCACGGCGGGCCCGGCGACACCGGCCACTGCCCGGTCATCCACCTCGGCACCACCGTCACCGCCGAGCAGATCTTCCGCGGCGCGCGCATCACCATCGTCGCGAACGATCCGTCGACGGTGGCGCAGCTCCACCGCGACACCCGCGACCGCCTCGCCTGGTTCGACGCCGCGCACCCGCACTGAGGCCCCGAGCGCAGCTCGGGCCGGGGTTGTTCTGTCTGGAGATCGGTCCCGAGGTCCTCCTCGGTACCGATCGATCGACGAGAGGGTTGGCATTCTGGCCAACCCTCTGAGCGCGCCGCGCGGCGGCCCGGGGACGCTCGTCAATCGACGTCGACGAGATCGTCGTAGTAGTCGTAGATCGGCACCTGCGGCCGGCCGCGCCAGCGCTCGCGCCACTCGCCGTAGTCGCGCGCGTCGGAGCGCCGCTCCTCGTACAGCTTGCAGCTCGCGCACGTCATCTCGACGACCGTCACGGCCGCGAAGCGCTGATCGGTGCGCTGCACCGAGAAGCTGTGACAGCGCGGGCAGCGGTACTCGTCCATCGCGCCGAAGCTACCGCGGCGCCGCGGGCCCGCCCAGGCCACCTCGGCGGGTTATGCTCGTCGGGCATGAGCCGCTCGCCCGCGCGGTGGATCCTGGCGCTCGCCGCGCCGGCGCTGGCTACCGCCTGCGGCCTGCCCGACGGCGACTACTTCGGCCCGGTGCCGGCGGTCCGCGAGCCGCATCACCTGCGCTGGTGCAACGCCGGTCAGCCCGAGAGCCTCGACCCCGGCCAGGCGCAGTCGACGATCGCGACGCCGCTCGTCCACGCGCTGTTCGACGGCCTCACCATCTACGGCGACGACGGCCAGCCCGAGCCCAGCCTCGCGACGACGTGGGAGATCGCGCCCGACCAGCGCCGCGTCACGTTCCACCTGCGCCCCGACGGCCGCTTCAGCAACGGGCGCCCGGTCACCGCCCACGACATCGCCTACCAGGCGCTGCGCACCCTCCAGCCGCAGACCGCGTCGCCGTCGTCCGACGGCCTCGACTTCATCAAGGGCTACGACTCCTACACGAACGGCACCGGCAAGGTGCTGCTCCACGACGTCGGCGGGCTGCCGGCCGGCACCATCGTCGACGTCGTCGGCGCCGGCGGCAAGCCGCTGGCCGACTGGAGCAAGGCGCACCGCACGCCGCCCGACTCGAACGTGCGCGAGGCCACCCGGCCGCTCGCGCTGCGCGACCTCGGCGCCGCGCCGGCGGACGCCTACGCGACCGTCCCCGCCGGCGACGAGGTGACGATCATCGAGCTGTCGGGGCGGCCGGCGTCGCTGCCCGACCCCGACGGGCGCGCGTGGGCGTACGTCTGGTGGAACCACGACGACGGCCTCTACGGCTGGGTGCCGGCGGCCGAGCTCGACGTCGAGCCGCACGCCGCCGACGCCTACGACGTGAAGCCGGTGCCGCGCCGCCAGGTGCCCGGCCTCGACGCGCCCCTCGACGAGCTGGAGGCCGACGCCCGGGTCGAGCGGGCCGCGGTGTCTGTCCGGGGTTCGGACATCCTCACCTTGCCCGAGATCGTCGGCGTCCGCGTGCCCGATCCGCTGACGTTCGTCATCGAGGCCGCGAAGCCGACGCCGTACATCGTCATGACCACGCCGTCGCGCGTGCTGCGGGCGGTGCCGCGCGAGGCGGTGTCGCGCCGCCCGCGCCGCTGGGCCGAGCCCGGCACCATCGTCACCTCCGGCCCGATGCACCTGGTGGCGATGAAGGAGCGCAACTACCTCGAGCTGGTCCGCTCGCCGACGTTCTGGAACCAGGCGTCGGTCAAGCTCGATCGCCTCACCGTCCTGTCGATCGACAACCAGGCCGCCGCCGCGAACCTCTACTACACCGGCGCGTGCGACGCGGTCGTCGCCAACAACGTGCCGGCGTCGTACCTGCCGCTGCTCACCGGCGAGACCCGCGGCGGCCGCTCGTTCCGCGACTTCTCGATCAGCCCGTACCTCGGCAGCTACTTCCTGATGTTCAACACCGAGAAGCTCGCCAACGTCCACCTGCGGCGCGCGCTCGTGCTGGCGATCGATCGCTCGCAGATCCCGAAGGTGCTGCACGGCGGCGAGATCCCGTCGGCGTCGTACGTGCCGGGCACGCCGATCGCCGACCTCGGCCCCGACGAGCGCGCGCTGTGCGGCGTCTCCGCCGGCGATCCGGGGCTCGCGCTGATCGTCGAGCGCGGCAAGCTCTGCTACGTGCCGCCGCGCGGCCTCGACTACGATCCCGACCGCGCGCGCGCCGAGCTGGCGATCGCCCGCCGGGAGATGGGCGCGTCGTTCCCGAAGACGCTCGTCTACAAGTTCAACGTCGGCGTCGAGAGCCATGTCATCACCGCCGAGCTCGTGCAGGCGCAGTGGAAGCAGGTGCTCGGCCTCGACGTCGAGCTGGAGTCGCAGGAGTGGCAGGTCTTCCTGTCGGCGACCCGCATCGGCGAGTTCGAGGTCGCGCGCCTCGGCTGGGTCGGCAGCGCGCCGAGCCCCGAGTCGGAGTTCATGGGCATCTGGCGCTGCTCGAGCCCGAACAACCGCTCGCGCTGGTGCAACCCGCAGTACGAGGCCCTGATGGACGAGGCCGCGTCGATGACCGACCCCGCCGCGCGCCTGCGGAAGATCGCGGAGGCGGAGACGGTGCTGCTCGACGACGCGCCGCTCCTGCCGCTCTACGCGTACACGCAGAAGAACCTGCAGCGGCCGTACGTGCGCGGCCTGCCGCAGAACTACATCGCGCAGCCGCCGCTGTGGAAGGCGTGGCTCGATCCCGACTGGAAGCAGGCGCGCTGATGCTGCGGATCGTCCTCGGCCGGGTGGCCGGCAGCGTCGTCGTGCTGCTGGTGGTCGCGTCGCTCGCGTTCCTGCTCCTGCACGCGGCGCCCGGCGGCCCGTTCGACTCGGAGCGCCGCCTGCCGCCGGCGACCCAGCACGCGATCGAGGAGCGCTACCACCTGAACGAACCGCTGTGGAAGCAGTACGGCAGCTACATGGACGGGCTCGTCCACCTCGACTTCGGCCACTCGATGAAGCGGCCGATGACGGTCGGCGAGCTGATCCGCGGCCAGGCACCGTACAGCGCGTGGCTCGGGCTGTCGGCGATCCTGTTCGCGACGCTGCTCGGCGCCGGGCTCGGCGTGCTGGCGGCGGTGCGGCGCAACTCGTGGAGCGACCACGGCCTGATGGCGGTCGCGCTCGTCGGGATCTCGGTGCCGAACCTCGTGCTCGGGCCGGTGCTCATCCGCTACCTGTCGTTGCGGCTCGGCTGGTTGCCGCCGGCGCGCATCGCGGGCTGGACCAGCTACGTGCTGCCGGTCGTCACGCTCGGCCTCATCTACGCGGGCACCGTCGCCCGGCTGGCGCGCGCCGGCATGATCGAGACGCTCGGCCAGGACTACACGCGCACCGCCCGCGCGAAGGGCGTGTCGGAGCACGGCGTGGTCTGGAAGCACGCGCTGCGGCTCGGCGTGGTGCCGGTCATCACCTACCTCGGCCCGGCGATGGCGGCGCTGATCACCGGCTCGTTCGTCGTCGAGACGATCTTCCAGATCCCGGGGCTCGGCTTCTACTTCATCGACAGCGTGACGAGCCGCGACTACCCGGTGCTGACCGGGCTGCTCGTCTTCTACGTGGCGTTGACCGTGCTCATGAACCTGCTCGTCGATCTCGGCCAGGCGCTGCTCGATCCGCGCGTGCGGGAGGCGCGGTGACGGCCCCGGCGATCCCGCCGCGCTCGCCGTGGGCGGAGGCGTGGCGCCGCATGCGCAGGAACCGGATGGCGGTGCTGTGCGGCGGCGTCTTCGCGGCGATCGTCGTCTTCTGCGTCGCCGGGCCGGTGGTGGCCGGCTGGTGCGGGCTCGACGCGACGGCCCTCGACATCGCGCGCGGCGCGCAGGGGGTGACCCTCGCGCACCCGTTCGGCACCGACACGCTCGGGCGCGACATGCTGGTGCGCACGATGATCGGCGGCCGCATCGCGCTGGCGGTCGCGTTCATCGCGACGACGGTGGCGCTCGTGATCGGCGTCGTCTGGGGCGCGATCGCGGCGTACGCGGGCGGCCGCACCGACTACCTGATGATGCGGATCGTCGACGTGCTGTACGGCTTCCCGACGGTGCCGTTCGTCATCGTCGTGATGGCGGTGGTCGGGACCAAGGCGCTGTGGGTGGTCTTCGCGCTGATCGGCGCGGTGTCGTGGCTCGGCATCGCGCGGCAGACGCGGGCGCAGGTGCTGTCGTTGCGGCACCGCGAGTTCGTCGAGGCGGCGCGCGCGCTGGGGGCGCGGCCGTCGCGCATCCTGTTCGGCCACATCGTGCCGAACGCGCTCGGCGTCGTGATCGTCGCGGCGACCGCCAGCCTGCCGACGGTGATGCTGACGGAGGCGTTCCTGTCGTACATCGGCCTCGGCGTGCAGGCGCCGCTGGCGTCGTGGGGGCGGCTGGTGGCCGAGGGCTCGAGCCAGGTGATCGTGCATCCGTGGGTGCTGATCGGCCCGGGCGTGGTGATGAGCCTGTCGATCTTCACGCTCAACTTCCTCGGCGACGGCCTGCGCGACGCGCTCGATCCGCGCACGCGCAAGGACTGATCGACGACGGCTCGAAGGCCTCGCGTGGGCGCGGCGAGCGCAGGCCGCGCCCTGGCTACTTGCACTCGAGGACGGCGGGGCAGGTCGTCGCCTTCGCGACGCAGGCGGCGTGAGCCGTCACGAGCGGCTTCATCTCGGAGTCGCGCTCGAGGGCGGCGCAGGCGGCGACGCACTCGCCCTCGTCGAACGTCGAGTCGTCGGAGCTGTGGGCGATGCAGCGCGACTCGCGGGCGCAGACGGTGCGGCAGACCTTGCTCTTCGACGCGGTGCAGGCGGACGCCGCGAGCGCGAGCGCGAGCGCGGCGGTGGCGGCGGCGACGGCGGCGAGGCGAGCGGGCGACATCTCCGCGGATTCTACGCGGATGGCGGGGAAGGATCGACCGCTGGCCGGACCGCTTCGACGGCGCGCGGTGACACGCGGGAGGCCGGCGCGCAACGCGGCCGTGCAACCGGCCGGCGGTGAGCGTGTCTCGCGGCCATGCACCACCGCCTCCGTCGCTCGCTCTCCCTGGTGACCGCCGCCGCCCTGCTCGCCGGGTTCGCCGGTGCCGCCCTCGCCCAGTCGGGCCCCGTGAAGGGCAAGCCGGCCAAGGAGACGAAGGCGCCGCACGTCAAGACGATCACGATCGAGGAGGAGGTCATCGAGGACGGCGTGCCCGGCGGCGAGATCATCCCGGTCGACGCGCGCGGCTTCGCCGATCACGGCAGCCTGATCCGGCTGCGCCACAGCTTCGTCGACAAGATCCTGGAGTCGGCCGACCGGATCTGACGGTCGCGCCGCCCCCGGATCCGGCGGAGGGCTTCAGCATCGCGGCGGCTGCACGTTGTCGCGATACGCGCCGTCGACGTTGCCGGGCGGATCGTAGTTGCAGACCCAGAGGTCCATGCCGTTGCAGGTGGCGGTGCCGCAGCCGACCTCGGTCGTCGCGCGCCACACGACCTGCGTGAAGTGGCCGGTCTCCATCGAGAAGCCGCCGCGCGCGAAGTCGTAGCCGTGCTCCTCGTCGGCCCACATGCCGACGATGCCGGCGGCGTCGAGCGTGCCGGCGGTGCCCGCCGCGAGGTTCTCGCCGAGGTCGCTCTGGCTGTGCTCGAAGCCGCAGCCGTGCGTGCGGAGGTGATCGGCCCACGCCTGCGCGATCTTCGCGAGGCGCGGCGACCACGCGAGCGGCGGCGCGCAGTGACGCGCGCGGACCCGGTTGTGCTCGGCGAGGAGCTGGTCCGCCATCGAGTCGCCGGTGCTGGCCGCCGCGGGCTGCGGCTCGGGCTGCGGCTCGGGCT
>DASZXE010000031.1:0-5247 GCA_035546475.1 Kofleriaceae bacterium | reverse complement strand
GCCGCCGACGCGGCGCTCCTGCTGTCGCTCGGCGGCGCCCGCGAGGCCTCGCGCGCCGCGCTGCGCACCGGCCCGCGCCACGCCGCCCAGGGCTTGCCGCTCTTCGTCATCACGCTGGTGCTGGCGGCGGCGGCGGTCACCTTCTGCATCGTCGTCGTCCGCCGCAACCTGCGGGCGCCGGCCGACGCGCCCTCCGCTCACGGCTCGCGGTAGACGACGCCGCCCTTCATGACCCAGCGGACCCTGGCGACCGCGGAGATGTCGCGCAGCGGGTCGCCGTCGACGGCGACGAGGTCGGCGAGCGAGCCGGCGGCGATCGCGCCGACGACCTGGTGCGGACAGTCGCGCTGCTCGGGGCCGCACCTCGGATCGAGGAGCGCGCCGGCGACCGATGTCGCCGCTCGCAGCGCCTGCGCCGGGGTGAGCCCGTCGTCGACGAGGCCGATCACCTCGCCGGCCAGCCCCTGCTTCCACGGGTAGCTGCCGGCGTCGCTGCCGTTGGCGATCGCGACGCCGAGCCGGGCGGCGCGCTGCACGGCGGCGGTGTGGATCGCGACGATCTCGCGCTGCTTGTCCGTCGGGTTTCCGGCGAGGAACAGGCGCATCGCGGTGATGGTCGGCACGAACGCGACGTGCTGCCTCACCATCCGCGCGGCGAGGTCGTCGGTGATGCCGTTGCCGTGCTCGATGCTGTCGACGCCCGCGGTCAGCGCCGCGTCGATGCCGTCCCAGCCCATCGCGTGGGCGGCGACCTTGACGCCGTGGCGGTGCGCCTCGTCGACGATCGCCGCCAGCTCCGCCGGCGTGAAGTTCGGGTGGCTGCGCAGCGGCCGCGCCTTGTTCGCCGTCAGGTAGAAGTCGAAGTCGGCGTACACCTTGATCCAGCGGGCGCCGTGCGAGATCTGCTCGCGCACCGCGTGGCGCAGGTCGTCGGGGCCGTCGACGAGCTCGGCCCCGGCGCGCAGCTCGACGTCCCACGCGACGTCGTCGGGCAGGTAGCCGCCGGTCGGCGCGAGGCCGCGCGTCGACACCTCCAGGCGCGGGCCGGGGACGACGCCGGCCGCGATCGCGGCGGCGAGGTCGGCGTCGGCGTACATCGCGCCCTCGCTCTCGACGTCGCGCAGCGAGGTGAAGCCCTCCATCAGCGCCTCGCGCGCCCGCGCGGTGGCGCCGATCGCGCGGCTGGCGATGCTCTGCTTGACGAGCTGCCCCGTGTAGTCGTCCTCGTCGCCACTGGCCATGATGTGCGTGTGCGCGTCGATGAGCCCGGGCAGGAGCGTCGCGTCGCCGAGGTCGATCACGCGCGCGGCCGG
Organism: Kofleriaceae bacterium; assembly: GCA_035546475.1. Classification (GTDB taxonomy): domain Bacteria; phylum Myxococcota_A; class Polyangia; order Haliangiales; family Haliangiaceae; genus UBA2376. The sequence goes on along the minus strand of DASZXE010000031.1, from coordinate 3,934 downwards.
CGCCCGCCTCGTCAGCTCCGCGACCGGCCCGACCGCCGCGATCTTCTCGCCCTCGACGAGCACCGCGACGTCGGTTCGCAGGCGGTCGCCCGTGCCGTCGAACAGCCTCGCCGCCTCGACGATGAGCTGCGCCGGCGCCGGCGCGGCCGGCGGCGCCGGAGCTGAGGCCGCGGTCTGCGCCGCCGCAGATCTCACCAGTCCGAGGGCAATGGCAGACGCAGCAAGCGCCAGGATCTTCATGCGCACCTGATACAGCAGCTCACGGTCGCCATGGTGCGTTGCTGCTACCTACCGTGATGTGACTGCCGGATCCGGATCGGAGCATGCATATCTGGACGCATATCTGAACACGCGCTAACATATGCACGATGTCGAAGATCGAGAAGATTGCACCCATCTCGGACCTTCAGCGGCGATCGCGCGCGCTGGTGGAGCAGGTCCGCAAGACGGGGGAGCCGGTGGTGCTCACGCAGCGAGGTCGGCCGGCTGCGATGCTGGTCAACTACGAGCTCTACGAAGGACATCTGGCGACGCTCGACGAGATGTCGTTCCCCGACTGGCGAGAGCGACTCGCCGAGGCCGAGGCGGACATGGCCGCTGGTAGGCTGGTTGATCATGCTGTCGTCGCCCGGCGTCGCGCGCCTCGACGGCGTCGATGACGAGGATCCGATGGACGCGGCGGGCGGTGACCGACCTGGACGGTTTCAGCGAGCGCGCCCGGGCCCGGATCATCCACTCGGTCGATCTCCTGGCCGAGTTCCCGCAGCTCGGCTCGGTCATGGATGGTCCCTACCGCCTGTATCGCCAGCTCCTCATCGACCGTTACCGCGTCATCTATCGCATCGTCGATCGCGAGATCATGATCGCCTACATTCGCCACGGTGCCCGCCAGTTGACGCTACGCCTCGTCCGCGATGACGACTGAGCCAGCGGAGCGCATCTACTTGCAGCCGGACAGGCCGTCGCAGAGGTAGTCGAGCTTGCCGGTGACGTGGACGGCGCGCCTGTCCATCGTCGTGCCGGCGAGATCGATCGTCGCGGCGATGTGGTGGGCGTCGAACGCGGTGACGTCGATCGTGCCGGTCGGCTCGACGAACAGCGAGTCACCGACGTGGCCGAGCACGCCGAGCGCGCCCTTGCCCTTGTCGAGCCTGTACGTGTGCGGCCCGAACGGGATGGTCTTCGTCGAAGCGCCCTGCCCCGGCACGATCGACAGGCGCGCGGTCTGTCCCTCGCAGTTGAGCGTCAGCAGCTCGAGCGCGTCGGCGACCGCCGCCGTGGTGCCGCTCGTCGACGCCTCGAGCTGCGCGCGCTCGGTGTCGCCGAGCCAGTAGTCGGTGAGCACCGAGGCGCGGTCGCGCGGGACGGTGTCGTGGCCGGTCACCGCGCCCTCGACGGTCAGCTCGCACGAGCCGAGGTCGCGCGCGGGTGGCGCCGGCGCGGGCGGAGGCGCGGGTGGCGCCGGGGGCGTCGGCGTGGCCTCCGGCACGCGGGCCGTCGGCGTCGGTGTCGGCGTCGGCGTGGGCCCCGGCGCGGCCTTGCCCGCGGGCGGGTTGTCCCTGGCCGTGCCGCACGCGCCGACCAGCATGACGAGGACGATCGCGCGCATCGGATCCGACCTTCCTCCGCCCGCGGCGGATGGTGACGGTCCCCCGCGGACCGCGGCTCGACGTTAGCGCAGGCACCGCCACCGCCGCCAGGTAGGGACGAGCCCGATGCCGCGGCGCCGGGCGCCGGCTACGCGAGCGCCGCCACGCCGTCGAGGCTCGCGGCCAGCGCGTGCACGACCGCCGCGATCCGCACGGCGTCCTGCACCATCGCCGTGGTCGCGCCCTTGTCGCGCACGACCTTCTCGTGCGAGACGACGCACGCGCCGCAGCCGTTGACCGCCGACACCGCGAGGCACCACAGCTCGAAGTCGAGGTGGTCGACGCCGGGGTTCGCGATCGCCTGCATGCGCAGGCGCGCGGGCATGCCCTGGTACGGATGCGCGGCGCCCGCCGCCGCGTCGCCGACGAAGTGCAGGAACCGGTAGTAGACGTTGTTCATCGCCATCAGCGACGCGGCCGTCTCCGCCGCCCGCCGCGCCGCCTCGTCGAGGTGCGGGGCCGCCGCCGACGCGATCGCGCGCACGACCTCCGGGTTGCGCGCCGCCAGCGCCGCCGCCAGCGCGGTGCCCCAGTGCTGGCGCGGCGTCAGCCCCGACGCGCCGGTGACGACGGCGAGGTTGAGCCGCAGGTCGCGCAGGTGGTCGGGCAGGCGGGCGCGCAGCGCGTCGAGCGCGGCGGTCGGCGCCGGCGGCACCGGCTGCGCCGCCGAGGTGACGAGGTCCGGGCTCATCGCCGCCTCACGCGGCCGACAGGGTCTCTTGACCCCGCTGCCAGTTGCACGGGCACAGCTCGTCGGTCTGCAGCGCGTCGAGCACGCGCAGGACCTCGGCCGGGTTGCGGCCGACGTTCATGTCGGTCACCTCGACGAACCGGATGATGCCGTGCGGGTCGACGATGAACGTCGCGCGGTTCGCGACGCCCTCCTTGCGATCGAGCACGCCGCAGGCGGTGGCCAGGTCGCGCCGCAGGTCCGACACCATCGGGAACGGCAGGTCCTTCAGGTCCGGGTGGCTGGCGCGCCACGCCAGGTGGACGTACTCGCTGTCGACGGACACGCCGAGCAACTGCGTGTCGCGCTCGCGGAACTCGCGCTCGAGCTTGCCGAACGCCGCGATCTCCGTCGGGCAGACGAACGTGAAGTCCTTGGGCCAGAAGAAGTAGACCTTCCACTTGCCGCCGTAGGTGTCGGCGTGGAGGTCGATGAACTCCTTGCCGCGCTCGTTCGAGACCACGGCCTTGGCGGTGAAGGCGGGGAAGCTGTCGCCGATCGTGAGCATGGGTGTCTCCTTGGTGGCGGCGCCGGCTGGGGCGCCGCGGTCGATGGAGCCACTGTGGCGATCGACGGCGCCCCCCGCCAATTGACCGCGGCGATGGCATCGATAACTCTTCCGTATCGATGGCCCTGCCGCTGACGCTCCGCCAGCTCGAGTACGTGGTGGCCATCGCCGACCACGCGAGCTTCTCGCGCGCGGCCGAGGCGTGCGCGGTGACGCAGCCGGCGCTGTCGGCGCAGATCGCGCAGCTCGAGGACACGCTCGGCGTGCAGATCTTCGAGCGCGACCGCCGCAAGGTGCTGGTGACGCCGGCGGGCAGCGAGATCGTCGCGCGGGCGCGAGCGACGCTCGGCGCGGCCGGCGACGTCGTCGACGCGGCCCACTCGTCGGCGCAACCGCTGACCGGCCCGCTGCGACTCGGCGTCATCCCGACGATCGCGCCGTTCCTCCTGCCCGCGGTGCTGCCGGCGGTGCGCGAGGCGTACCCGAAGCTGCGGCTGGTGCTGCGCGAGGACCAGACCGCGCGGCTGCTGCACCAGCTCGACGAGGGGAAGCTCGACGCGGCGGTCCTCGCGCTGCCGGTGCCGGGCGACCTGGCGGCGGTGCGGCTCTATCGCGAGGAGTTCGCGCTGGCGGTGCCGCGCACGCACCGGCTCGCGAGGCGGGCGATTGTCCGGCCGGCGGACCTCGACGACGAGCCGCTGCTGCTCCTCGACGATGGCCACTGCCTGCGCGACCAGGCGCTCGCCGTGTGCGAGTCGGCGGGCGCGCGCGAGCAGGGCGAGCTGCGCGCGACGAGCCTGGTGACGCTGGTGCAGATGGTCGCCTCGGGGCTCGGCGTGACGCTGATTCCCGCGATGGCCGCGCACGCGCTGGCCCCGCGCGGCGGCGAGGTCGTCGTCGTGCGGTTCGCGCCGCCGGCGCCGGGCCGCGAGGTCGGGCTGTGCTGGCGGATGTCGAGCGCGCGCGGGCGCGAGCTGGGCGCGCTGGCGGCGTGCTTGCGCGGGCCGGCGGAGGCGCACCTGCAGGCGACGGCGCTGGCGCCGGCCG
>DASZXE010000030.1:0-4383 GCA_035546475.1 Kofleriaceae bacterium | reverse complement strand
GATCCTCTCCCGAAACCAGATTCCGCCTTCCACGCTGGCGGGGCGCTCGCCGCGGGTCAACTTTCTTGGCCTGGCGCTGCGCCTTGGTGCCCACGTGGGACACATACAAGGCCCCGAGCGCAGCTCGGGCCGGGGTTGTTCCGTGTGGAGATTGGGCTCGGGGTTCCCCCCCCGAGGCCGATCGATCGACGAGAGGGTTGGCATGCTGGCCACCCCTTCGAGGCCCCGAGCGCAGCTCGGGTCGGGGTTGTTCCGTGTGGAGCTCGGGCGCGGGGTTCCCCCCCGAGGCCGATCGATCGACGAGAGAGTTGGCATGCTGGCCAACCCTTCGAGGCCCCGAGCGCAGCTCGGGCCGGGGTTGTTCCGTGTGGAGATCGGGCTCGGGGTTCCCCCCCGAGGCAGATCGATCGATGAGAGGGTTGGCATTCTTGCCAACCCTCGAGCGCACCGCGCCGAGCCGCCGCACGCCGCGGGCGCTCCTGCGTCTCGGCTCGCGCTACCCGGAGCCCGCAGCGCCCGTGGGCCGCGCCACTCGAAGTCGGTGCGGCGGCCGATCGTCTGCAGCGTGACCGCCGGGCCGTGGCGGAGCTACAGCGCGCGCCTCGTCGAGCGCCCGGGTGTGGAGCTGCGGATGACGCGCGAGCAGCTCACCCTTGCTCATGGCCTGACCGCTCCATCACGCGGTGCGCGCGCCGCGAGAGGAAGCCGTGTTCACATGAAGGTCTCGTCCTTCGCGCACATGTACATGTCCATGTAGACCTGATAGGTCGCCTCCGGACAGTGCGCCGGGTAGAGATCGATGATCGATCCGCAGCGGCCGCCGGGGCCGGTGTTGCCGGTGCGGCTCTCGTCGGGGTTGGTGTCGCCCGGGTACGGGGTCGAGCCGTCGTTGCAGGTCATCGTCTTCAGCCACCGCAGCTCGGCGCCGACGCCGCAGACCTCGATCGGATGCTCCTGGGACGACGGCGCGTCGGCGAAGCGCCGCGCGCTGGCGCCGTGGCGCTGCGCGGCCTCCGCATCGTCGAGCATCACCGGCCCGAACTCGTCGGGGCGGTTGCACGCCGCCGGCGTCGCCGCGGTCGGCGTCGGCGGCGTCGTCGCGTTGGTGGACGTCGTCGTGTTGCTCGGCGTCGTCGGCCGCGCGGTCGACGTGCCGCCGCACGCGGCGATCGCGAGCAAGATCCACACTGGCTTCCTCATGTTGCCTCCGTGACGGACGGTAACGCATCGCGAACCGCCGCGTCTCCGGTTGACGCGCGCGCCGCGCCGCCCGACGATCGCGGCATGCGATGGCCATGGATGCTGGGGCTCGTCGCCGCGTGCGCGAGCGCGCCGGCGCACGAAGCCGCGGTCGGCAACGCGGCGCCGGCGGCGGTCGGCGCGCGCTGGCTGGCCGTGGCGCTCGACGACGCGATGCTCGACGAGGGCGGCCTCGAGCTCGCGAGGCTCGACGGTGACAAGGTCGTCCCGGTCGGCGATCCGGTGCCGGGCGGCCAGTTCGGCTGGCTCGACGCGCACACGCTCCTGGTCGTCGACGCGAAGGAGCACGAGCTCGACTTCACGCGGTACGTCGACGGCAAGCTGCTCGACCACACGGCGCTGACCGACGGCGAGTGGCCCGACCAGGCCTTCCCCGAGGTGGTCATCACGCGCACCGACGAGGCGTGGGTGTCGAAGTGCGTCCTCGACGACAACGCGTGCAACGACCGGCGGAGCTACCGGCGGATCTTCCCGTCGCCGTCCGCCGATCAGGACCACCCGCCCGACGGGATCGACGAGCGGCGCATGAACGACCGCGACGACGATCCGTGGCCGGTGCCGGCGACCGCGCCGCCGCCGCCGGACGTGACGGTCGGGCTCGCGCCGGTCGACGTCGAGATCACCGATCCGTACGACCGCGACGCGGCGCCGGTCCACCAGCAGGTGACTGGCGTGCGCTGCGTCGCGCGGGCCGCGCACTCGACCTATCCGCAGACGGAGTGGTCCGAGCCGGGCTTCGACGAGCCGACCCGCTCGGTCCGATGGGTCTCGACCGATCCGCCGATCTACGAGGTCGCCGAGGACCAGGTCAATCCCGCCGGCTACCACCACCTGCACCGCGTCTACGCCCGCGCGTGCGACACGCCGTTCGACGGCTTCGCGTGGCTGGGCGGCGGCGTGTGGGCCTCCTTCGCGCTCTCGTCGCACGATCCGCCCAACGGCTTCGGCGCCGGCGAGCCGCCGCGCTACGACGGCGACTGGACCTTCCACGCCGGCGATCGCACCCTCGGCACCCTGCACGGCCTCGCCGCGCTCCGCGCCAGCCTCGCCGGCCGCTGAGCGGGACCCGCGTCCGGCCGGCGGACGACTTCGACCGCGTCGGGGGAGGAGGCAGTCGGCGCGGCGTACATGTGCGAGCTGTCGTTCATCGGGGGCGAGGCATGCCGAGGCCGTGGTGCATCCCGAGCTCGGCAGCGCAGCGCCTCGAACCGCCGAGCGGGTCGGGGCTCTGGCGCGGCATTTCTCTGGGCGCGAGATTCGATGATCGAGCGAGGGATGGAAGGCGAGCGGATCTCGTACCATGTACGCGATGTCGCTCATCAGGGGATCGACGCGAGGCGAGGCAGGGGTGTGCCCTGACGAGGGCGGGGCCGTGCCGGGGAAGAGCACGAGGTCGGAGCGGCTGCCCGTGCAGCGGCGCGCGGCGTCCACCGCCAGCGCCTCGACGGAGGCGCGATCCGCTCCGCCGGGCGCATCCCCATCCGGGCCGCAGGACGATCCTTTCGCCGCGCACCTCCTCGGGCAGTCCGTGCAACGGCGCGCCGACGGTGCCGCCCCCGCCGCTGACGCCGACGGCGTCCACGCGGCCGCCGCCACCGGTATCAGCGGCTCCGCCGGCCGACTCCCTCACTTCGACGCGATCCAGCGGTCGTTCGGCCGCCACGATGTCAGCGGCATCGCCGCGCACACCGACGGCGCCGCCGCCCGCGGTGCACAGGCGATGGGCGCCGAGGCGTTTGCCACCGGCGATCACGTCGCGTTCGCCGGCGCGCCGTCGTTGCACACCGCGGCCCACGAGGCCGCGCACGTCGTCCAGCAGCGGGCCGGCGTGCACCTCAAGGGCGGGGTCGGCGAGGTCGGCGATGCCCACGAGCAACACGCCGACGCCGTCGCCGACCTCGTCGTCCGCGGCGAGAGCGCGGAGGGTCTCCTCGATCACTACGCCGGCGCGGGCGCCGCGGCCGCGTCGCCGGTCCAGCAGCTCGTGCAGCGCAAGGTCGGGCTCGAGTTCGAGACGGCCGCCGCCGTCCGCACCAAGGGCAACAAGGAGGTCGCGTACGGCACGCGGCTCTTCGACGGCGCCGGCTGGCACGTCGAGGCCGACAGCTCCAGCCTCGAGTTCGTGACCGATCCGTTCTCGACGTGGGCCGGTCTCAGCAAGGCGGTCGCCGGCGCCGCGGGCCTGGCGACGACGATCGAGAAGAAGAGCGCCGAGATGGCGCCCAAGCGCCCTGTCCTGAATGGCAAGTGGCTGATCGGGAATGGCTCCGCCGTGAGCTGCGACTGCGCGCCTCAGGCGACGGGCGGCGTGCCACTCAACAAGATCCCGGACATGTTCAATGCCGTCGGCAAGACCAAGCTCGATCACCTCGAGAAGGACGACGAGGACGACAAGCGGTCGGAGGACACGTCGCTCATGGGCTACGGCGACGCCGAGCTGCCCCCGCTCGCCGCGGCGGAGGCAAAGGCGGTCGTCGACGCGATCAAGAAGGAGCTCGAGACCGACAGCAAGACCGTGCCGTCGCACGGCTTCGGGAAGCTCGAGGGCCTGATCGCGCTGATCCTGCAGTACGTCCAGATGGGCGCCCAGCAGACCACGGTGTGGTCGTACTCGAAGATCATCGCGCCGATCATGTCGCGCGTGAACTTCACGGCGCTGTTCGCGTCGCTCGAGCACGACGAGAAGCCCTACCTCACGGCGGATCGCCTGATGAAGCCGTCTGGCCTCGACGGCGCCGGCGCCATGTTCGCGAAGGGCTACGGCGAGGACGAGGACGTGTACTTCGGTCCGAGCCGCAAGGACTGGATCGATTCGATCCGCGAGGGCACCGGTCCCGACATGATGTCGTACAACGGCGGCACGCGCGTCGCCGGCGGCGACGACAAGGACCATCCGTCGTCGTCGGGCAGCTCGTCGGGTCTGGGAGCGATGACCAAGATGGACAAGTCGGTCGACGGCGTGCCGCTCGCGGTGCTCGAGCTGCGCCGCATGCCGCAATGGGGCGATCCGCCAGAGTGGCTGTCGATGGCGAAGAACGTCTATGACTTCTTTGCCACGTTCGATCCGTCGCTCAAGGAGAAGCCGGTCCTGCCGTCGATCGAGGTGCCGAGCGTCACCATCAC
>DASZXE010000029.1:0-17200 GCA_035546475.1 Kofleriaceae bacterium | reverse complement strand
CGCCCCCCGAGGTTACGCCCGCCGCCCTGTCCACCGCGCCGACACGCGCGCCGCCGCCTCCGCCGCCTCCGGTCGACGCCATACATCGCCCGGGCCATGATCACGGCTCGGCTCCGCGCGGAGCGCTGGAGCGAAGGCGTCGAGTACATCAACCCCGGTGACCTCGCGCGCGATCGCTTCGGCGGCTGCGCTCCATCGCGAACCTCGCTGCCGCGATCCCTCTCGCCGATCGTGTGTACCTCTACGACAACTCCGGCGACGGCGTCGACGCGCGGCTCTGCGCACGAACGTCCGGCGGGCTGCTCCGCAAGGTCCACGCCGAGCTGCCGCGCTGGATCGAGCGCGACGTCGATGGCCTTCCGGTCCATCCCGAGCCGGTCGATCTGCGGGCGTGAAGGTCAGCCGCGGCGGCCGGGGGGGCAGGGCGTGCCGGGGCGGGTGAGGACGAGCTGGTAGAGCTGCTGGCGGCGGGCGCGGAAGGCGCCGGCGGAGACGAGCAGGTAGAACTTCCACATGCGGTAGAAGGCGTCGCCGTAGCGGCCGCGCAAGGTCGGCCACGCGCGGTCGAAGTTCTCCCACCAGGCCATCAGCGTGCGGTCGTAGTCCTCGCCGAGGTTGTGGAGGTCCTCGGTGATGAACAGGCCGTCCATCGCCTCGACGATGCGGCCGAGCGTCGGCAGCACCGCGTTCGGGAAGATGTACTTGTCGAACCACGGATCGATGTCCGCGCGCGCCCGGTTGCCCACGATCGAGTGGACGAACGCGACGCCGCCGTCGGCCAGGCAGCGCGACGCGAGCTCCATGTAGCCGCGGTAGTTCTTGTAGCCGACGTGCTCGAGGAGCCCGATCGACACGACGCGGTCGAAGACGCCCACCGCGTTGCGGTAGTCGTCGAGGTGGATGTCGACCGGCAGGTGCGCGTACCGCTCGCGCGCCCACTTCACCTGCTCCTCCGCGACGGTGTAGCCGACGACCTTGGCGCCGTGCTTCTCGGCCGCGTACGCCGCGAAGCCGCCCCATCCACAGCCGAGATCGAGCACGCGCATGCCGGGCTGGAGGCCGATCTTGCGGCAGACCAGCTCGCACTTCGCGTCCTGCGCCTCGTCGAGCGTCGACACGCCCGGCGGCCAGTACGCGCACGTGTACATCATCCGCTCGCCGAGCATCGCGCGGTACAGCTCGTTGCCGATGTCGTAGTGGTGGTGGACGTTGCCGAACGCGCGCCGCAGCGTCTGCAGGTTGAAGACGCGCGCGCGGAGCACGTGCGGCAGCGCCATCCAGTTGTCGCGCAGCACCTCCTGCAGCTCGACCCGCAGCGCGTGGTCGGCGAACTGGTCGAGCGCCGGCGTGTCCCACCAGCCTTCCATGTACGACTCGCCGACGCCGAGCGTGCCGTCGCGCAGCACGCGCGCCCACATGCGATCGTCGTGGACGGTGACGTCCCACGGGCGGTCGCCGCCGATGCGGATGTCGCCCTTCGCGAGCAGCTCGGCGCCGAGCTCGTGCGCGCGGCGCGGATCGAGGCTCGACAGCAGCTTCTGGGTGGCGCTCGCCGAGGCGCTCGCGGTGGTCATGGTCGTCTCCCGTCGCCGAGCACGAGGTCGAGGAGGCGCGGGGCCGGCAGCCGCGCGCCCGAGAACATCCAGGCGAAGCCGCGCGCGACGGCGCGGCCGGCGAGCGCGCTGCCGCGCCGCGGTGGGTGGCTGCGTCCGTCGTCGCGCTGGCGCCGGCGCCCGCGCACCAGCTCGAGCACGCGGTGCGCGCGCCGGTAGTCGGCGAGCACCGGATCGCGGGCGAGCCGCCCCGGGTAGCCGGCCGCGTCGCCCGCCGCGATCGCCTCGGCGGCGATCCGCCCCGACAGCACCGCCGGCAGGATCCCCTCGCCGGTGATCGGGTGCGCGAGGCCGAGCGCGTCGCCGGCGAGCAGCGCCCGGTCGCGCTGCGCCCCGACGAGGTGATCCGGCTCGAACAGGTAGTAGCTGTGGCCCTTCATGTGATCGAGCGCCGGCTCGATGCCCGGCGGCAGGTGGGCGGCGTCGCGCAGGTGATCGCGCGTCACCTGCCAGGCCTCGAGGACGTCGTGGGCGTCGAGCGTGCCGCAGCCGACGTTCAGCCAGTCGGTCTTCGGCACGTTCCAGCCGTAGCCGCCGAGGCCGTCGAACAGCAGCAGCTCCGGCTCGCCGTCGGCGCCGAGCCGCGTGCGCGCGACCGCGCCGGCGTCGGCCTGCAGCTCGAGCTCCTGCACGCCGAGCGGGCGGCGCGGCCGCGCGGGCGCCACCACGCGCGCGACCGGGCAGTGGGTGCCGCCGGCGCCGACGAGATACGGCGCGCGCAGCTCGCCGCCGGGGAGGTCGACGCGCCACAGGCCGTCGTCGCCGCGCTCGACCTGCTTCACGGCCGCGCCGAGGAACAGCTCGGCGCCCGAGCGCCGCAGGAGGAAGTCGTCGAGCTGGCAGCGCCGGATGAACCAGCCGTGGCACGGGATCGTGTGCCGCGCGTCGCGGTAGTGGACGTGGCAGCGGTGCCACTCCCACAGGCCGTGCGGGTAGTCGGCGGGCGCGAGCTCGAGCGCGTCCCAGATCGGCGCCGACACCCAGCCGGCGCACAGCTTCACCCGCGGGAAGCGGGCGCGATCGACGAGCGCCACCCGCAGGCCGCGCCGCACGAGGCCGCGGGCGCAGGTGCTGCCCGCCGGACCGCCGCCCACCACGATCGCGTCCCACGTCGCCATCCGCCAAGCCTACCGCGCGCGCCGACCCTGGCCAGCGCGCTCCCGTCGATGCCGCCTCGATGCGGCGACGTCGTCAGCCGAGGCTCGACGGGCGGAGCTCCTCGTCGTGGCGCTTCAGGCCTTCCCAGTGGGTCGGCACGAACGCGGCGACGTGCTCGGCGGCCCAGTCGCGCACCGAGCGCGGCGCGCGGCCGAGCGCCTCCTGCACGCCGTGGCCGAGCGCCTCGGCGCCGCCTTCCTGGAACTTCTCGTACAGGCCGATCAGCAGCTCGACCGCGCGCGGCGGCACGCCCATCGACGCCATTCCCTGGCGCGCCGAGTCGAAGTCGACCGGCACGAAGCGCACGTGCGGGGCCGGCGCGGCGTCGAGCACCTTCTGCCGATCGGCGTCGGCGCGGAACTCGTCGAGCGAGATCACGCCGTCGCCGTTGCGGTCGGCGGCGACCAGGATCGCGTCGACCTCGGGCGGTGCGAACCCGTGCTGGCCGAGGTACGCGCCGAGCTCGGCGCGGCTGATCCGGCCGTCGCCGTCGGTGTCGATCGCGTCGAACTGGCGCGCGGTCAGCGCGTTGCGATCGTGGCGCGCGGTCGCGATCGCGCTGGTCAGCACGTCGGCGACCACGTGGCCGTCGACCGCCTCGGGGCCGGTGACGTGGAACGTCTTGCCCTCGACGCCGTCGGCGAGGAGCGCGTGGGCGACGACCGCGCCGATGTCGGCCGGGTCGGTCCACGCGATGCGCGCGCCGCCGATCGGCAGGTAGTAGGCGCCGTGGTCCTTGATCGTCGCCGCGCTCCACAGCAGGTTCGAGTCGTAGAAGTTCGGCCGCACGAGCACCCACGGGATGCCGGCGTCGCAGAAGGCGGCCTGCGCGGCGTGGTGGAGGTCGGCGATCGGGCACGACGGGAACGGCGCGCCGCCGCTGCGCACGATCCGCTTCACGCCCGCCTTGCGCGCGGCGGCGAGGAAGTTCGCGGTGTGCGCGGCCATCTCGTCGAGCGCGAACAGCGAGTTGATGAGGAACGCGCGGTCGACGCCGGCGAACGCCGCCTCGAGCGACGCCGGATCGCCGAGGTCGGCGCGGACGATCTCGACGCCGAGCCGGCGCAGCCGGTCGAGGTTCGCCTCGCTGTTCGGACGGACGGCGACGCGGATGGCGACGTCAGGATGCTGGGCGAGCGCGGCGGCCGTGTGGCCGCCGATGTTGCCGCTCGCCCCGAAGAGCAGCACGGTCGTGGTCATGGTGATCCTCCCCCGGTCCCCCCGGAACCGCCGGGGATGGTCTGGCGACCATCGTACGGCCGGCGGGGCGCCGCGGATCACCAGGGGGCGCGATAATCCTCGAGGATCAGGTAGAGCGGCACCAGGCCGTGGCCGCCGAACTGCTTGACGGTCCGCAGCGAGTCGGCGATCGCGGCGATCCGGTCCTTGTTCCGCTCGAGGTAGCCGGGCTCGCCCGCCAGCTTCTGCACGCCGAGCTGGCGGATCGCCGCGCTCTCCCGCTCGAGCGAGCTGAGGAAGCGCCGCTCCCAGCCGTTGGCCGGCACCTGCGCGCGCAGCATGTCGTCGAAGGCGTCGACGTGCAGCTCGCGCCCGACCCGCAGGAACAGCTTCGCCGCGGCGGCCAGCGGCTGCTTCGCCTCGCGCGCCGCGTGCAGCACCGCGAACCCCTCGCCGAGCAGCCCCACCCGGGCGAGCCGCTCGGCCAGGGCCGGCGCGAAGCCGCTCTTGATCAGCTCCTGCTCGCGCGCGGCCAGCGCCGCCCGCGCCGGCGGATCGAGCGCCGCCAGCAGCGCCGCGGCCGCCGCCTCGAACTCCGGCCGGAGCTGCTCGACGTCGCCGGGCGACAGCTTCCAGGTCCGGTCGTTCCACAGCCACCAGCGGAGCAGCGCGCGGTTGACCTCCTCGACCGCGAGCAAGGCCGCGTACTGGTCGGCCGCCGGCATCGTGTAGTCGCAGGCGTGGATCGCCGCCCGCAGCGCGCGGCCGCCGATCAGCTCGTCGCACACGAAGTAGCGCACGACCAGCTCGTCGACCGGCAGCGTCGTCTCGCGGGCGAGCGACACCAGCAGCGTCGAGCCGGCCTGGTTGACGAGCGCGTTGGTCGCCATCGTCGCGATGATCTCGCGCCGCAGGTGGTGGCGCTCGATCGCCGCCTGGTGGGTCTTCGCCAGCCGCGGCGGGAAGTACGACACCAGCATCGGCTGGAAGAGCGGCAGGTCGGGGATGCGCGACGCCAGCACCTTGTCGAACAGGTCGAGCTTGGTGTGGGCGACCAGCACCGCGAGCAGGTTGCGCGGCAGGCCCTTGCCGGTCGCCAGCCAGCTCCGCAGCTCGTCGTCGGCGGGCATGAACTCGGCGGCCCGGTTGAGCAGCCGCTTGTCGAGGTACGACACCAGGTCGAGGAACGGCGCGCCGTGCTTGAGCGTGCGGATCGACTCCATCGACAGCAGCGCGCTCTGCAGGTAGTTGTCCTGCACGACCGCCGTCGCGACGTCGGGCTCGAGCTCGCGCAACAGCTTGTCGCGCGCCTCGCGGGTCGTCGCGCCGGTCGCCATCATCGGCGCGAACAGGATCTTGAGGTTGACCTCGTGATCGCTGCAGTCGACGCCGGCCGAGTTGTCGATCGCGTCGGTGTTGCAGCGGCCGCCGTGCTGGCAGTACTCGGTGCGCGCCCGCTGGGTGATCGCCAGGTTGGCGCCCTCGCCGAGCACCTTGGCGCGCAGCTCGCTGGCGCTGATGCGGACGTTGTCGTTGACCTTGTCGCCGACCTCGCCGTGGCTCTCGGCGGTCGCCTTGACGTAGGTGCCGATGCCGCCGAACCACATCAGGTCGACGTCGAGGGCGAGGATCGCGCGCACGATGTCGGGGCCGGTGACGACCTTCGCCTTCAGGCCGAGCAGCGCCTGCGCCTCCGGCGACAGCGGGATCTCCTTCGCCGCGCGCTCCCACACGCCGCCGCCCTTGCTGAGCGCGGCCGGCGCGTAGTCGCTCCACTGGGTGCCCGGCGTGGTGAACAGCCGCTTGCGCTCGACGTAGCTCCTGGCCGGATCGGGATCCGGATCGACGAAGACGTGCTTGTGGTTGAACGCCGCCACCAGCTTCATCTTGTCGTTCAGCAGCATGCCGTTGCCGAAGACGTCGCCGCTCATGTCGCCGACGCCGGCCACGCGGATCGACGTCTTGCGGATGTCGATGCCCATCTCGCGGAAGTGGCGCTCGACGTTGGTCCACGCCCCGCGCGACGTGATGCCCATCTCCTTGTGGTCGTAACCGGCCGAGCCGCCCGACGCGAACGCGTCGTCGAGCCAGAAGCCGTAGCGGAGCGAGATCGCGTTGGCGGTGTCGGACAGGTGGGCGGTGCCCTTGTCGGCGGCGACGACCAGGTACGGATCGTCGTCGTCGTAGCGCAGCACGCCGGGCGGCGGGACGATCGCCGTGCCCTGGTAGTTGTCGGTGACGTCGAGGAGGCCGGCGATGAAGACCTCGTACTGGGCGCGGGCCTCCTCGCGCGACGGGCCGAGCTTGCGGGTGACGAAGCCGCCCTTCGAGCCGGTCGGCACGATGACGGTGTTCTTGAGCGTCTGCGTGCGCTGGAGGCCGAGCACCTCGGTGCGGAAGTCGTCGGCGCGGTCGCTGTGGCGGATGCCGCCGCGGGCGACCTTGCCGCCGCGCAGGTGGATGCCCTCGACGCCGGGCGCGTGGACGTAGACCTCGTACAGCGGGCACGGCCGCGGCATGTGCTCGATCAGCCCCGACTCGATCTTGATCGAGATCGTGTCGCCGCGCGCCGGCCGGTAGTAGTTGGTGCGGCGGGTCGCCTCGAACAGGTCGATGAAGTAGCGGAGGATCAGGTCCTCCTGGATCGACGTCACCTTCTCGAGCAGCTCGTCGTAGCGGCGCGCGATCGGCGCCAGGAGCTCGAGGCGGGCCGCTGGCGGCTCCTCGCGGTCGGTGCGGAACTTGGTCTCGAAGTAGTCGACCAGCAGGCCGGCGCACTGCGGGTGCTTGAGCAGCGCGTCGTTGACCGAGTGGGTGCCGAAGCCCTGGAAGACCTGCACGAAGTAGTTGCGGTAGGTGATGAGCAGGTCGATCTGCTTCCAGTCGAGGCCGGCCAGGTAGCCGAGGCCGAGCAGGCGGTCGTCGAGGAGCTGGCCGTCGAGGACGCGCTGGATGATCGCGGACAGCCGCTCGAGCGCCTCCTCGCTCTCGATGTGGCGGCCGTCGGCGCCCGAGACCTCGAAGCTGGTGACGTAGACGTCGGGGCCGGGGCCCTCGAGCTTCTCGGCGAGGCGGCTGGTGGTGCGCAGCGCCATCCGGTGCAGCGACGGTACGACGTCGTTCAGCACCAGCTCCTTGCGCGACACGATGCGGAGCGACGTGTAGCGGTTGGCGCCGTGGCCCATCATCACCAGCGCGACCCGCAGGCCCTGGCCGCTCTCGAGCTTCTCGATGAGGCCGATGTCGAGCAGCGCGATGTCGGGCGGCAGCGCGTCCTGGTACGACTGCGGGAAGCGGGCGCCGTAGCGGCTCCAGATCTCCTGCGCGGTCGCGGTGGTCGCCAGGTACATCGCCGACCGCGAGCGGTGGTTGTTGTCCGGCGTGCCGCGGTAGCGCTTGAAGATCAGCGCGCGCACCTGATCGCTCCAGCTCTCGAGCAGGTGCTCGAGCTGCTCGGTGAGCGCCTCGAGGTCGGCGTCGGCGACGCCCGGCCGGTACTTGCCGATCGTGAAGTGGAGGCGGATCGGCGACTCGTCGTCGGTCTCCTGCCGGTACTCGCGCAGGTGGGGCACGGCGAGGAACTTGCGGATCTCCTGCGACAGCTCCTCGCGCAGCGCCTCGGAGAACTGCATGCGCGGCACCACGCAGACGACGGTGATGCGGCGGCCGTTGGGCCGGCGCCAGACGAAGACGCGGGCCTGGTCCTTCGACTCGGCGAGGCGGAACTCGGCGGCGATGTCGCGGATCTCGTCGACGCTCCAGTAGAAGAGGTCCTCCATCGGGATCGAGTCGAGGATCGCCACCGACTTCGTGTAGGCGTAGCTGCCGGGCGCGTCCTCGAGGCGGCCCATGACCTCCTTGATCTTCTTGCCGACGACCGGGATGCGCCGGTTGGCCTGCTTGAGCGCCTTGGTCGCCATGAGGCCGATGAAGACGTGCTCGCCGCCCGGCTTGCCGTCGGAGGCCTGCTCGGCGACGCCGAAGTAGCGGACCTGCGCGACCGAGCGCACGACCGTCATGTAGTCGGTGCGGTAGAAGGAGTAGACCTCCTCGCGGGTGCGGCGGGTCGCGACGATCTCGCCGATGACCTCCTCGAGGACGCGGCGGTCGGGCGCGGCGAACAGGCCGAGGCCGCGCTGCGGGTGCGAGTTGCCGCCGGCCGGGAACCAGGCGTAGCCGATGAGGATGAAGTTGTCGTCCTTGAGCCAGTCGATCAGCTCGACGGCCTCGGCGCTCTCGCGCTCGCGCGGCGTCTCGACCTCGCCGGCGCGCACGCGGCGGACCAGCTCGGCGGGGATCGTCTGCGACTCGCGCGGGCTCGGTCGCGACGGATCGAGGCCGGACGCGTGGCAGAGGAAGGCGCGCACCTCGTCGAGGCGGCCGACCATGTCGCGGCGGTCGCGGTTGACCAGCAGCGTGAGCTCGAGGCGCTGCTCGAGGTCCTGGCGCAGCGCCTCGCGGCGGTCCGGCGCGATCGCCGACACCTGCATGTAGACCTGCGAGTAGCGGGTGCCGCGGTTGGGATCGATGCCGGTGATGCGGCCGTGATCGTGGATGACGCCGTGGATCGGGTGCAGCACGAACTGGAGCTGCAGGCCCTGCTGGCGGAGGAACGACTTGATCGTGCGGATGACGAACGCGCAGTCGGGCAGCCGCGTCTCGATCACGGTCGACTGCTGCTCGTCGGCGAGCAGCGTCGTCTCCGGATCGTGGATCGTGACCTTGACCGTGCGGCTGAAGTCCTCCTCGAGGAACGCGAAGCGCTCCATGATGAAGGCCAGGAGGGTGCGGGGCTCGACCTCGGAGAGGACCTCGGCCGGGATGGCGCGGACGTAGGCCCGGATGTAGGCCTCGAGCCGATCGCGGTGGGTCTCCTTGACGGCTTCGTGGGCGAGAGTCAGGACCTGCCGGACGACCTCTGCTTGCATGGCGCGCGCACGTTAGCAGAGGCGCGGTGATCCGACGACTCGGGGGCCGCGACGTTGCGACGCGCGGCGCGGGGGCGTGACGCGGCGCGGTATGCGCGGTCGAGCGAGCGTCAAACATGACAGAAGGCTGACAGCGGGGGGACGTATGGGATCACCATGCAGCAGCCGAGCACCGTCCCGAGCACCGTCCCGGTCACCGGCCGGGTCACCGTCCCGGTCACCGTCCGCCGTCCGTTCGCGTTCGAGCAGTCGCTGACCTTCCTCCGCCGGTTCCCGCCGTGCCGGCACGACGTCGTCATCGGCGACGACCGGGTCACCGCCGCGCTGGCGATCGGCGGCCGCGCGGTGCCGTTCACCGTGCGCGGCGCCGGCGCCCGGATCGCCGTCGAGGTCGACCCCGGCCTGCCGGCGGCGACGATCGCGCTGGTGCTCGAGCGCGCGCGCCAGTGGCTCGGCGCCGACGACGACCTGACGTCGTTCTACGCGGCGGCCGCCGGCGATCACCCGCGGTTTGCGGCGCTGGTGGCGGCGCAGGGAGGCCTCCACCACGTGCGGTTCCTGACGCTGGCGGAGATCGCGGTCCACGCGGTGCTGATGCAGCGCACGCCGATGGCGCAGGCGGCGCGGGCCAAGCAGCGGTTCGCGGCCCGGTTCGGGCGGCCGGTGACGGTCGGCGGCATCGTGCTGCACGCGTTCCCGGCGCTGGAGGAGCTGGTCGCGCTCGAGGAGGCCGACTACCGCGAGGCGATCCGGCTGCCGCGCAAGGCGGCGATGCTGCCGCCGGTGGTGCGCGGCGTCGCGGCGATCGGCGAGGCGTTCCTGCGCGGCGCGCCGTACGCGGCGGCCCGCGACGCGCTGCTGGCGGTGCCCGGCATCGGGCCGTTCTCGGCGGCGGCGATCCTGCTGCGCGGCCTCGGGCGGATGGACGAGGTGCCGCTCGAAGGGAAGAACTTCGCGGAGCCGGCGCGCGAGATCTACGGCGCGGCGTTCGATCCGGCGGCGATCCGCGCACGGTACGGCGCCGACCTCGGCTACTGGTCGTTCTACCTGAAGACCGGCGTGCCGCAGGCGCGCGAGGCGATCACGCCGCCGCGCGGCGCGCGCGCTCGCCGAGGGTGAAGACCAGCTCGGTGCCGGCCCCCGCGCGCGAGTGGACCTCGACGCCGACGCCGAGCTCGTCGCAGGCGGCGCGCACGGCGGCGAGGCCGACGCCGCGGCCCGACAGCTCGTCGACCACCGCGCGGCTGCTGACGCCGTCGGCGAACAGGGCGTCGGCGCGGCGGTCGGCGGCGACGGCGCCGCCGCGGCTGCGCGCGGCGGCCAGCACGCGGTCCCAGTCGATGCCGGGACCGTCGTCGGCGACGCGGACGCGCAGGGCGCCGCCGACCTGGTGGGCCTCGAGGCGGATCGTCGCGCGCGGCGGCTTGCCGGCGGCGGCGCGCGCCTCCGGCTCGTCGACGCCGTGGTCGATCGCGTTGCGGACGACGTGGACGAGGCCGGCCCAGAACGCGGCGCCGGCGGCGACGTCGACCCGGGTGCCGTCGGTGTCGACCACGACGTCGACGGCCTTGCCGCGATCGCCGGCGATGCGGCGCGCGTGGTCAGCGAGCCGCTCCATCAGGTGGAGGACCGGATCGAGCCGCCAGCTCCGCGCGGTGCGCACCAGCGCGGCGCGGTCGGTGTCGTGCTCGAGACGGCGGAGGAACGCGTCGTGCTCGGCGGTGGTGAGCTGCACGACCGCCTGGCCGGCGCGGCGGTGGGCGGCGGCGTGGCCGAGCGCGGTGCGCCACGCCTCGACGAGCGCCGCGTACGCCTCGCGCGCGTCGGCGTGATCGGCGACGAGGTCCTCGACCCGGTGGGCGGCGGCGGCGACCGAGTCCATGCCGTAGACGGCGACGTTGCCCTTGAGCGTGTGCAGCGCGCGCGCCCGCTCGGCCACCGTCGGCGCGGCGGCGGCGTGGGCGAGCGTCGCCTCGGTCTCGGCGACGAACCGCTCGAAGGCGGCCGGATCGTGGAGCACGTGGGCGACGACGTCGTGGGCCTCGCGCGCGCGGGCGCGGGCCTCCTCGGCGGCGGCGAGCGCGGTGATGTCGCTGGCGACGATCAGGAGGCGGTGGCCGCCGGCGTCCTCGATGCGGCGGTACGATAGCGCGTAGCGGCGGCCGTCGCGGTCGAGCCGGTCCGGCATCTGATCGACGGCGACCTCGAACGGCAGCAGCCCGGCGCCGAGCTGATCGAGGCCGAGGCGGAGGCCCCACTCGGCCCGCTGGTCGGGGCCGGCGAGGTAGGTCGCCGCCACGTCGCCGGCGGCCGGCTCGCCGAACCAGGTGCGCGCCGCCGTCGATACCTCGCCGTCGATGGCGCCGCCGAGCGAGCAGGTGACGAGCGCGTCGCCGGTCGCGTCGAGCACGAGGTGGATGCGGGCGCGCGCCGCGCGCAGCGACGCCTCGCGGTCGGCGATGGCGGCCGCCATCTGGTTGAAGGCGCCGGCCAGCTCGCCGAGCTCGTCCTTGCTGGCGACGCGGACGGTGGCGAGCTCGCCGCGCTCGAGCTCGCGGACGGCGTCGCCGAGCCGGCCGAGCGGGCGGAGGATCCCGCGGCCGAGCAGCAGCAGCACCAGCGCGAGCACGAGCGCGCCGCCGATCACGAGCGCGAGCGTCGACGCCCGCAGGATCGCGTGGCCGTGGGCGAGGATCGCGCGGTCGCGCTCGACGCGCAGGAGCACGATCGGCGCGCCGGTGAGGTCGGGCAGTAGCGCCCAGCCGTCGATCACGCGGTCCGACGCGGCGGCGATGTGCACGCGCCCGCTGCCGGCCAGCAGCTCGGCCGCCCGGCGATCGCGGGGCGCGGCGCCGGCGAGCGCCGGCAGCGGCGTGAACGCGACGTCGAGGAGCGTGAAGCGCGCCAGGCGGCGCAGCCAGGCGTCGTCGATGAGCTGGCCGATGATGAGCCGGCCCGCCACCGCGGGGCGCGAGCGGTCGGTGTTGCGGATCGCGCGCGACGCCAGCAGCATCGGCCGGCCGTCGACGAGCGCGAGCCCGGCGATGAGCGGCGCGTCGTCGGCGGCGCCGCGGAGGAGCGCGGGCAGGTAGCGCTGGAGGTCCGCCGGCGCCGGCACCAGCACGCCGGCCTGGCGGTCGCGCGCCACCGCGACGAGCTGGGTGCCGTCGGCGCGCACGATCATGAACAGGTCCCAGCCGATGCTGGTGAAGGAGCCGTAGTCGACGTTGGCGTCGAGGTAGGCCTGGTCGCGGTCGGCGATGAAGCGCGAGGTCTCGTCCCAGTCGGACCAGTCGGTGCTGCGCTCGCCGAACTCGTCCGCCATGCTGGCGACGATCGCGCGGGTCGCCTCGACCTTGGCGACGGTGTCGCTGCGCTCGGCCGCGGCGAAGTTGCCGTTGATGATCCACCGGCCCGACGCGTAGAGGCCGGCGACCAGCGCGCCGACGGCGGCGATGACGAGCAGCAGGGTCTTCTGGCGGAGGGTCATGGCGATCGCTCAGCGGGCGACGCCCACGCTCATCGCGAGCGTTGGCGTCCACCGATCGGAGCGCGGCGCGTAGGCGACGGCGCCGGTCGCGGCCACGTACGCGCCGCCGCCGAGCGGCAGCGAGCCGCGCGCCGACAGGGTCGCGTCCTGCAGCGCGGCCTCGACCATGCGGCCGTCGGAGGCGCCGACCTCGAGGCGGGTCGCCAGCGTGAGCGGGCCGAGGTCGGCCTGGTGGGCGAGCGCGGCCCACGCGTACCAGCTCTCGGTGACGACGAGGTCGGTGGCGACGCCGGCCGACGGCGTGACGCGATGACCGTCGAGCGCGACCTGCAGCGAGGCCTCCTCCATCGTGACCGCCGGGCCGCCGGCGGTCTGCAGGTAGACCGCGTAGCCGGCGGTGATCGTGGTCGGGCCGCACGGCGCCGCGTAGCTCAGGTACGGATCGAGCTCGTAGGCGGGGTCGCGCGCGCCGAGGAAGGCGGAGGTCCAGGCGCCGGCGGCGAGGCGGCCGCCGTGCAGCGGGGACAGGCCGAGCTCGACGTACGGCTGCGCGGCGGGGGCGAGCGCCGCCGGCGACATCAGCTCGCCGCGCCAGACGTAGGCGCTGACGGTGGTGACGTCGACCGCGTAGTCGACGTCGAGCGGCTCGGCGCGGGCGCGGCCGGCGAGCGGCAGGGTGACGGCGGCGGCGGCGAGCGCGCGGACGGCGCGCGCGCGGGCAGTTGCGCGGGCAGTTGCGCGGGCGCGGGGGCAGGCCGATGGCATCGACCCGGTGAATCGGCCGGTTTTGCCTCTCGTCGATCTCCGCATCCGGCCGACGCGGCGTCAGGTCGCAGCCCCGGCGCCGCGGTCGGGCCTTCAGGGTCGGCCAGATCTCGGTCAGAGCAACCCCGGCCCGAGCTGTGCTCGGAGCCTTCAGAGCCTTCAGGCGGCGGGGTCGGGGAACCGCGGCGCGCGCTTCTGCATGGTGGCGGCGGTCGCCTCCTGCTGCTCGGGCGAGCCGAGGAGCGGCAGTTGCAGCGCCGTCTCGTGGGCGAGCGCCGCCCGCGCGTCGAGGTCGGCGGTCTCGACGCACAGCCGCTTGGCGGCGCGGATCGCGGACGGCGCGGCCGCGGCGATCTGCCGCGCCAGCGCGAGCGCGTCGGCGACCGGATCGTCGACGAGCCGGGTGACCAGCCCGAGGCTCGCCGCCTCCGCCGCCTCGACGATGCGGCCGGTGTAGATCAGCTCGCGCGCCACGTCGTCGCGCACCAGCCGCAGGAGTGTCCGGCTGGCGGACATGTCGGGGATGAGGCCGTAGCGGATCTCCATCGCCGAGAACCGCGCGTCGGCGGCGCACAGGCGCAGGTCGCAGGCGAGCGCGATCTGCAGGCCGGCGCCGAACGCGGGCCCGCGCACCGCGGCGATCACCGGCACCGGCAGCTCGGTCCAGCTCCACGCGACCTGCTGCGCGAGGTTGGCGGCGCGCCCGGCGGGCCGGTCGAGCAGCCGGCGCGCCGCGTCGGGGCCGCCGGCGAGGATCGACGCCCAGTCGAGCCCGGCGCAGAAGGCGGGCCCCTCGCCCGACAGCACGACCGCGCGCACGCGGCGATCGTCGGCGAGCCGGCCGGCGGCGGCGATCAGCGCGTCGACCTGCGCGAGGTCGAGGCCGTTGCGCTTGTCGGCGCGGTTCATGCGCACGTGGGCGACGTGATCGTCGATCGCGACGAGGACGCGGTCGGAGTCGGTCATGCGCCGGTTCTAGCAGGGTTCTGGCAGGCGCCGCCGGTGAGTCAGAGCGCCGCCATCACCTGATCGACCCACTGGATCGACTCGAACCAGGCGGTGAAGACGTCGCCGGGGGCGAGCCCGGTCTCCGCCACCTCCTCGAGCTCGCCGCGATCGTGGCGGCGCGCCGCCTCGACGATGCGGGCGGCCGCCGTCGTGCCGTCGCCGGCGAGCGCGCCGCTGATCGTCGACGTCACCGACAGGTCGGCGAGCACCTCGGCCAGCGGCCGGTCGAGGATGCCGTCGATGAGCGACAGCAGCCCGGCGGTGAACAGCTCGCCCGGCGGCTGCCCGGCCCTGCGGGCGAGCAGCTCGCAGGTGCGCGCGCGCACGAGCGCCTGGCGGGCCAGCTCGAGCGGCTTGTCGTCGAAGCCGGAGGCGAGGATGAGCACGACCAGCGCCGCGATCGCCTGCGTGCCGAGCCGCATGATCGCCTGCCCGACGGTGCCGACCGGCGTGCCGCGCGCGAACGCGGTCGAGCCGGCCAGCCGCAGCAGGCGCACCGACAGCCCGACCTCGCCGGCGACCAGCGCCTCCAGCTCGCGCGCGCCGGTCCGCGGGTCGTACAGCCGGGCGAGGATGCGGACCAGCCGCGAACGATCGTGCGGCAGGCGGCGCGCCTTGGAGACGATCGGCAGCTCGAGGTAGTAGCCCTGGAACAGGTCGAAGCCCATCGCGTGGTACGCGGTGTACTCCTCGGGCGTCGACACCTTCTCGGCCAGGACCGGCACGCCGACCGCGCGCAGCTCGCCGAGGCGGCGCGCGACCTCGCCCTCGCCGACGCCGAGGACGTCGAGCTTGATCCGATCGGCGACCGCCAGCAGCGGCCGCGTGCGATCGGTGAGCACGAAGTCGTCGAGCGCGATGGTGAAGCCCCGGCGGCGCAGGCCCGCCAGGGACTCGATCAGCTCGGACGTGACCGGCACGGTCTCGAGCACCTCGAGCACCGTGCGCTCGGGAGGCAGCGGGATGGGATACTCGCCGAGCAGGAAGCGCTCGGTGAGGTTCACCCACACCGGCAGGTGGCCGGCGAGGGCGCCCAGGCCCAGCTCGACGACCGCGTTGACGAGCGTCGTCGCGCTGGCGCGATCGGCGTCGTCGAAGCGCGCGCGGTTCTCGTCGCTGTCCCGGAACAGCAGCTCGTAGCCGACGGTGCGCCGCTGGCGATCGAAGATCGCCTGGCGCCCGACGTACGCGAGGTGCTGCACAGGGTCAGGCTACCAGGCCGCGCGGTCGGGCGGAGCGATCAGCCGCCGCAGGGGTTGCCACCCATGTCGCCACCGCTGCCGTCGCTCCCGCCGCCGTCGGAGCCGTAGCCGGCGCCGCCGTAGCCCGACCCGCCCATACCGTTGTCCATGCTGCTGCCGCCACCCATCGCCGGGGTGGTGCTGGCGTGCTTGTGGCTGCATGCGCCCGCCGTCGTGAGGGCGGCGGCCGCGACGAGGACGAACATGATCTTCTTCACGAGTGCTCCTTCTCGGTGAGCCGGCGCGGTCCGCGACAGGCGGCCGTGGTGCGGCGGCGCCAGCATAGCCCGGCCGCCGCGGATGCGCGATGGGCGCGCGCGCTCCGCTACATCTTCGTCAGCGTCGCCTGTTGCATGAACGAACAGCCGTTGTTGGTGGCCCCGGTGTTGTTGGCCATGATGGTCGAGCCGTCGATCGTCGCCGTGCTCTGCGTCCAGGTGACCGTGACGTTCGAGCCCGCGACCGTCACCGTGCAGAGCTGGCCGCTGCGCAAGGTCGCGCGGGTGCCCGACACGTCCCAGAGCAGCGTGCAGTTGTCGAGCAGCGTCTGGATGCTGCCGTCGTCCGGGCCGGCGGAGATGATGACGACGCCGGTGACCTGGCTGGTGGTGGTCGAGGCGCCGCAGGTGGTGGACTGGGTGCCCGCCGCCGACCAGTTGCCGAGCCACGCGTCGGTGTCGTCGCCGCCGCCGCACGCGCCGACCAGCGCGAGCCCTGCTACCAGCACGCATCCCAGGATCTGCCGCGTTCGGGTCGTCATGCACCGATGCTAGGCGCGAGGCGCGGCCGCTGCAAATCGCTCCCGCGCCAGGAACGGCTCAGGTCGGGCCCGCGCCGGCGGCAGGCGTGGCCGGCGGGTCGGTGACGGTGATGACGTAGGAGTCGCAGCCGCCGGGGCCGTGGGCCGGGCCGATCCGCTCGGCGAGGTCGCAGTGCTCGTCGTGGGCGTCGGTGCGCAGCACGGTGATGCCGTCGTCGTGCAGCTCGTCGATGATCTCCTGGTCCGGAAGCCGGACACGGCCGAACCGCTTGGGCCCGGCGCTGACCAGGGCGAGCTTCGGTGACACCGCCGAGATGAACCGCGCGCGGCTCGACGTCAGCGAGCCGTGGTGGCCGACCTGCAGGATGTCGGCGTCGATCTCCGGGCGGAAGTCGTCGAGCAGGTGCGCCTCGACGTCGCCGGGCGGCGCCGACGGCGGCTCGCGCTCGCCCGACTCGGCGTCGCCGGTCAGGAGCAGCCGCGTGCGCCCGAGGTCGACCGACAGCACGATCGAGTTCTGGTTCGGATCCGGGTGGCGCTTGCCCTCGGCGTGGAGGATCTCGAAGCCGGCGCCGGCGCCGAGCTTGACCCGCTCGGCCTCGCGGAACGGCACCCAGCGCACCGCCGGCGGGATCACGACCGGCACGCCCTTCACCTCGACGGTCCGGTCCGCCGGCGGGTCGGCGGCGGTGTGGTACGTGGCGCCGGCATCGCGCGCCACCTCCGACAGGAAGTCCCGGTAGAAGACCGCGTCGTTGACCGCGCCGGAGTCCCAGACGTCGTGGACGTCGAAGCAGTGCAGCACCAGGTCGAGCGCGGAGGCGTGGTCCTGGTGCGGGTGGCTCAGCACGACGTCGTCGATCACGCGGCGGCCGGGCGCCGACGCGCGGCTTTCGCGGCAGTCGCCGTCGCCCGACGGCCCGAGCGCCGCCTCGAGGTAGTCGACCACGCGCAGCGGGCTCTCGTCGGGGTCGCTCGAGCCGCCGTCGAACAGCATCGCGAAGTCGGGGCCCTGCACCAGGATCGACAGGCCGGTGCCGACGTCGATCAGGTGGATC
>DASZXE010000028.1:0-3596 GCA_035546475.1 Kofleriaceae bacterium | reverse complement strand
CTCGCCGACTCTCGCGACAACGCGCGCTCGCCGCCGCGCATGACCGGCGCCGCGCGCGCCGCCCGCCCGGCCCGCGCCTCCGCGTGCTACGACGCCGGCGTGAACGCCGTCGGCGACCTGCTCGCGCGGTTCCCCGTCGTGCTGGCGCCGATGGAGGACGTCAGCGACGCCGGCTTCCGCGCGGTCTGCCGCGGCCTCGGCGCCGAGCTGTGCGTCACCGAGCTCATCCGCGCCGAGCAGGTGATCGCCCGCGCCGACCTCGCGCGTCGCAAGGCCGCGCTGCCCGACGGCGACCGGCCGACCGCCATCCAGATCTACGGCGGCGATGCGCGCCTCCTCATGCAAGCCGCCCGCGTCGCCGCCCTTGCGCGCCCCGCCTTCGTCGATCTCAACTGCGGCTGCTGGATCCCGCGGATCGCGCGCGGCGGCGCCGGCGCCGGCTGGCTGCGCGATCCGGCCGCCATGGTCGCGATGGCGCGCGAGGTCGTCGCCGCGGTCGCGCCGCTCGGCCTGCCGGTCACCGTCAAGACCCGCATCGGTTTCGGCCCCGAGTCGGAGATGCCGATCGTCGACCTCGCCCGCCGCCTCGAGGACGCCGGCGTCGCCGCGCTCGCCATCCACTGCCGCACGGCGCAGGCCGGCCACGCGGGGCGCACGGCCGTGCCCGCCGACTGGCGCTGGGCTCGCCGCGCCCGCGAGGTCGTGTCGATCCCGGTCATCGTCAACGGCGACATCGCCAGCGCCGCCGACGTCGTCCGCGCCCTCGCCGAGACCGGCTGCGCGGGCGTCATGATCGGCCGCGCCGCCATCCAGCACCCGTGGATCTTCGCCGAGGCGAAGGCCGCGCTCGCCGGTACGCCCGCGCCCGCACCGCCCGACGACGCCGAGCGCCTGCGGGTCTTCCGGCTGCTGCTCGACGCCGCGGTCGCCGCCCGCGGCGAGCGCCACGGCGTGCAGGTCGTGCGCCGCCACCTGCCGCTGCTCGGCCCGCGCCTCGGCCCCGCGCTGCGCGACCGCCTGTTCGCGGCTGCCACCCTGCCGGCGACGCTCGACCTCCTCGCGGCGGCGTGAAAGCCGACAGCGTCGGCACTGCCGGCCGCCGCGCGCTACGGGTTGAGCTGCATGTAGCGCTGCACGTTGCGCTCGTGCTCGGCGGCGGTCCTGGCGAAGGCGTGGTTGCGGGCGTCGCGCGCGACGAAGTAGAGGTAGTCGCTGCCGTCGGGATCCATCGCCGCCGCCATCGACGAGCGGCCGGGGTTGCAGATCGGCCCCGGCGGCAGGCCCTCGTGGCGGTACGTGTTGTACGGGTTGTCGTCGTCGTCGAGCTGCGCGCGGTGCAGGCGGTCGCTGGTGTTCCACGCCCGGCAGGCCGCGCTCTTCACCACCGGCACCTCGCAGCCGTAGCGGATCGTCGGATCGGTCTCGAGCCGGCGCGGCGAGAAGCCCGGCACCGTGAGCCGGTTGACGAACACCTGCGCGATGCGCGGGCGCTCCGCCGGATCGACCGCCTCCTTCTCGACGATCGACGCGAGGATCAGCACGTCGCGGTCGCTCCACTTCATCCGGTCCTCGAGCTTCGCGAGGTCGCGGGCGTGGTCGCGCTTGACCTGGTTCCACGCCACGCGCTGGGCGTTGATCAGCCGCTCGAGCACCTTCTTCGGCGGCGTCGGCGCCACGAACTTGTACGTGTCGGGGAACAGGTAGCCGTCGACCGAGTCGCCCGACAGGCCGTGCGCGCCGATGAACTGCGGATCGCGCGCGAGCGCCTCCAGCTCGGACGCCTTCGCGACGCCGGCCGCGTCGAGCAGCGCGAAGTACTCGAGCATCTGCTTGCCCTCGGGCAGCGTGACCGAGACCTGCTTCTCCTCGGGGCCCTTGATCAGCGCGTCGAGGACGTCCTTCGGCTTCAGGTTGTCGGCGAGGAGGTAGTCGCCCGGCTTGATCGCGCTCGTCGCGCCGCGCCGCATCGCGTACAGGCGGAACCAGGTCGGGTGCGAGATCACGCCTCTGGCCGCGAGCAGCTTCGCGACGCGCGCCAGCGGCATGCGCGGCGCGACGGTGAAGGCGATGTCGTCGCCCTTGCCATGGTGGCGCTGGCCCGGGTACGCGCGCCACTGCGCGTAGAACCAGAGGCCGACCGCGAGCAGCACCGCCACGGTGGCGGCGACGATCACGAGGGCAGTGCGGAACGGCTTGCTGGGCATCAGCGGGCGGACTCTAGCACCGTCGATCCGTCGTTAGCGCCGGCGGGCATCGAGCCAGCCCTGGAGGATCACGGCGGCTGCCTGCTTGTCGATGACCTGCTTGCGCCGCGCGCGAGAGACGTCGGCGGCGAGCAGCACCCGCTCGGCGGCGGCGGTGGTGAAACGCTCGTCCTCGAGGTGGCATTCCAGGCCGGGCAGCGCGGCGCGCAGCGCGTCGACGAACACCTGCACCCGCCGCGCGCGCGGGCCGACCGCGCCCGACAGCTCGTACGGCATCCCGACGACCAGCGCGCCGACCTCCCGCTCGCGGCAGATCGCGGCGACCGCCGCGACGTCGGGCGCGGTGCCGGCGCGCGCGATCACCGACAGCGGGTGAGCCGCGAGGCCGAGCTCGTCGGAGATCGCGACGCCGATCGTCTTCATTCCGACATCGAGGCCGAGCGCGCGCACCCGCGGTGCTTATCAGACATCCGGGGCGCACGCGCTGCGGCGGCACGCAAGGACCGCGCGGTTGTCGGCAAAACTGACGCGCCTGTCGCGCGACCGACGACGGAACGGCACGCGGGGTGACGCCTGTCCCCGCCACCTGCCGACCGACGCCTGCGGACTTGCGGACCCACCGCGGCTCGGCCGCGCGCTAACCGCGCGGATCGTGGATCGGCGGTCGCCGGGCCGCGCGTTGGAACGCCACTTGCTCATGCTCTCGACCATCGAACGACGGCGGTTCGACGGGAGGCTGGACCCGGTCGAGCGCCACCCCCTCACTCCCCCCTTCGCTGCCCCATCGCTACGTCACGAACCGGACGCCACGGCGTCTGATAGCTGGACCGGAACCCACTCCACGAACCATCCCTCATTTCATACGCGCGACACGCGGAGCAAACGTTTCGACTCGGTGGCGCCGGCAGGTCATCCCCCTCGACTGGTCGGCATCCCCCTCCCACCTGAGGCAACAAGTAACTCCACGTGATCTGCGCCGGGCGCTGCGAGATCCCCCCTCGCAGCGCCATTTTTTTTGCCTGCGTTCGCGGTAGCGCGAGGCGCTGGCGATGCCGCTGCCGTGACGGCGGCGGTCGAACGGCTGGTGCCGCCGGCCCGGGCGCGCGGCGACGGGCAGGTGAGCCGCGGACCGCCCGGCTCGCCGCCGCGGCCGGTGTGGCCGGGCGTGGGCTGACGCCTGGCTGGACGCTCGTCGCGAGGAGAGATTTCTGCTCGCTCGCTCACCATCGCTTCGGAGGTGGATGGTGTCGCCGAGCTCGGCCGCGCAGAGGCGCACGTCGTCAGGCGCACACCCGGGCGGAACCGCTCACCCTGCGCGATGGCGGCGGTGCGATCGCTCGCCCTTCCGAAGCCGCCTCGCGCGAGCCACGGAGGGACGAACGAGCGTCCGCT
>DASZXE010000027.1:0-1961 GCA_035546475.1 Kofleriaceae bacterium | reverse complement strand
TCGGTGCACCACTGGCAGTCGACGGGGCAGGCGTGCATGGGCGAAAGCTCGGGCGTGAACGAGGAAAGGACCGCGCGGCGGCGCCGCAACCGTGACGATACCGCGACGGCCCGCCTCGCCGCCTCGGCGGAGGCCGCATCGGCATGTCGGCGTTGCGCCGACAGGCTCCGCGCGCCGGCGGCCCGCCGGCCCACGCCTTGACAACGATGGCGGTTGGGCGCAGCGTCGAAGCGTCCCGTCATCGACCCTGCCGATGAACACCCCGGATTACGCGACGATCGAGGCGCTCATCCGCCAGATCCTCGACCAGCTGCGCGCCGCGCACATGCTGCTCGCGCGCGGCGAGGCCGGCGCGCCGGTGCGCTTCGCGCTGCGCGACGCCATCGACGCGCACGCGCGCCTCACCGAGCGGATGAACGCGGACGCGCTCGATGCCCACGCCGCGGGGCACATCTTCGCCGTCGTCCTGGGCGAGCGGATCGAGGGCGTCGCCGACCTCGCCAACGAGCTGCGCCCGCCCAGCGAGCCGCCGCACCCGCGCGCGGGCGCGGCCGCGGCGATCCGGCGCCGCTATCCGTCGGTCGTCGCGGGGGGTTGACGCAGCCCCGGGGCTGCGGCCGGCGCGAGTGGGAGTCCGCGGCGCGCGCACCCGCCCGATCTGTGCGACGATCGGGTCGCCCATGCGCCCTGCCCGCCCCATCCCCTCGCACGTCGCCGCAGGCCTGGCCCTCGTCGTCGCGGCGCTCCTCGCGCTGCAAGGCTGCGCGACCTCGGCCGCCGTGCCCGCCGGCGCCGACGGGGCTGCGCCGGCCGCGGCCCCCGCGAAGCCCGCCTGCGAGCCCGAGCCGTTCTGCTACCAGGCCTGCCTGCGCGGGTACCAGCCGGCCTACTGCCGCTTTCACTGCGGCTGCTGAGGCGGTCGCGGCGACCATGACGTTCGCGCGCGGGCCGGTGCGGGACCTTCGATGAAGGTGCTGGTGGTCGAGGACGACAGCGTGCTCGCGGCGGCGCTGACGCGCGCCCTCAACCAGGCCGCGTACACCGTCGACCTCTGCGAGGACGGCGAGGCCGCCAACGACGCGCTCGCCGCGGCCGACTACGACCTCGTCGTGCTCGACATCGCGCTGCCGAAGGTCGACGGCCTCGCGGTGCTGAAGCGCCTGCGCGACCGGCGCTCGCGCGTGCCGGTGCTGATCCTCACCGCGCGCGACACGCTCGAGGAGCGCGTCGCCGGCCTCGACCTCGGCGCCGACGACTACATGACCAAGCCATTCGACCTCCCCGAGTTCGAGGCGCGCGTGCGCGCGCTGATCCGCCGCGGCCGCTTCAACGCCGGCAACGACATGACGCACGGCCGGCTGCGCTTCGACGTCGCCGCGCGGCGGCTCTTCCACGACGACGTCGCGGTCGATCTCTCGGCGCGCGAGCGCGCGCTGACCGAGCTCCTGCTTGCCCGCCAGGGCCGCGTCGTCAGCAAGGAGCAGATCATCGACCAGCTGTTCGGCTTCGGCGACGAGGTCGGCAGCAACGCGATCGAGGTCTACGTGCATCGCGTGCGGCGCAAGCTCGAGCCTTTCGGCGTCGAGATCCGCACGGTGCGCGGCATGGGGTACCTGCTCGACCGCGTCGATGAACGCGCGTGACCCGTCGCTGCGCGGCAAGCTGCTGCGCTGGCTGCTGATCCCGCTGATCCTGCTCCTCGTCGTCGACGCCGCGGGCAGCTACGTGCTCGCCGGGCGCCTCGCCACGCGCGCGCACGACGCCGAGCTCGACGAGATCGCGCGCGAGCTCCTGCTGCACGTCCATGCGCGCGACGGCTCGCTCGCCTTCGACCTCGAGCCCGATGCCGAGCGCACGCTGCTGCTGGACGACGTCGACACGCTCCACTACGAGGTGCGCAACGGCGGCGCCGGCGGCGCGCGCATCGCCGGCGATGCGACGCTGCCCGCCGGGACGACGAC
>DASZXE010000026.1:0-1860 GCA_035546475.1 Kofleriaceae bacterium | reverse complement strand
GCGCGCGCCGCGCCACCTCGGCGATGAGCCGCGCGCCGACCGCGAGCGCCGCCGGCGCGGCCCACGGCGCCGCCTCCAGCATGTCCGGCGCGCCGCCCCGGTAGAACAGCCTCCCGCCATCGACCCGCGTCACTCGCGCGTCCGCCGCGTCGCCGCCGTCACGCGACGCCTCCGCGCCGGCCGCCGCGCGCGCGCCGCGCTCCTCGCGCTCGCCGACCGCGACCACCTCGACCTCCGCGCCCGTCGCGCGCAGGTAGTCGACATGCCCCGCGACGAAGCCGCCCGCCGCATCGCCCGGCCAGCGCGGATACGACGTCGTCACCACGCCGATCCGCCGGCCGATGCGCCCGCGCCGCGTGTCAGGCACGCGCCCGCCAGCGCACGCGCGCCTCCGACGCCACCCGCGTGCTCCACGATCGCAGCAGCACCCACGGGATCGGATGGATCACCGTCCCCAGATGGATGCCGCTCTTCCATGCCGGCCCGTACACCGGCCGCACCGGCACGTCGAGCACGCGCATGCCCGCCACGTGCAGCCTCGACAGCAGGTCGTTCGGATAGCCATAGCGCGGGAAGACGCCGTCGAGCTCCACCGCCTCGAGCGCGCGCCGACTGATCGCCGTGTAGCCGCACTGCGAGTCGAACACGTGCCGGTAGCCGGAGGTCAGCCGCGTCGCCGCCGACAGCACGAGGTTGCCGACGATCCGCGCCGGCGGCATCGCGCGCCACACCTCCGGGTGCAGGAAGCGGTTGCCCTTGACGTAGTCGGCGGCGCCATCGGCGATCGGCGCGATCACGCCGGGCAGATCCCGCGGGTCCATCTGGCCGTCGCCCGCCATCACCGCGGCGACGTCGCAGCCCTCCGCGAGCGCGCGCCGGTAGCCGGTGACGATCGCCGCGCCGACGCCGCGGTTCTGCGGATGGCGCACGACGACGACGCGCTCGTCGGTCGCCGCGGCGCTCGCGGCCGCGCGCGCGGTGCCATCGCTCGACGCATCGTCGACGACGATCACGACATCGACGAACGCCGGCACCGTCGTGATCGCGTCGCCGATCGCGCGCTCTTCGTTGAACGCGGGGATCACCACGGCGATTCGCAGGTGCCGGTACATCGTCGGGTTTGTTAGCGTGCGCGCACGTCGGCTTCAAGCAGGCGCGCTGCGTGACTTGTCATACGACCGTGGTACAGCCCGCGCATGGCTGGCGGAGTCAACAAAGTCATTCTCATCGGGCACCTGGGTGGCGATCCCGAGCTCAAGTACACACCGAGCGGCGCGGCCGTCTGCGAGTTCCGCCTGGCCACCAGCGAGAGCTGGAAGGACAAGAACGGGCAGCGCCAGGAGCGCACCGAGTGGCACCGCATCGTCGTGTGGGGAAAAATCGCCGAGATCTGCGGCAAGTACCTGGCGAAGGGGCGGCAGGTCTACCTCGAGGGGCGCATCCAGACCCGCTCGTGGGACGACAAGGAAGGCCAGAAGCGCTACATGACCGAGATCGTCGCCACCGACGTCCAGTTCCTCGGCAGCGGCCGTGACGGTGCCGGTGGCGGCGCTGGTGGTCCCGGCGGTGGCGGCGGTGGCCGCCGCGGCGGAGGCGACGACGGCCCGCCGCCTCCCGACGACTTCGGCGGCGGCGGCGGCGGCTTCGGCGGCGGTGGCGGCGGTGGCGGCGGCGGCGGCCCCGACGACGACATCCCCTTCTGATCGTCCCGCGCCACGCTCCCCCTCCGCCCGCGGTCGCCCCGCCCCCACACCGCCTCCGCCTCGGCCGCCTCGCCTCCGCCTCGCCTCCGCCTCCGCCTCCGCCTCGCCTCCGCCTCCGCCTCCGCCTCCGCCTCCGCCTCCGCCTCCGCCTCCGCCT
>DASZXE010000025.1:0-19944 GCA_035546475.1 Kofleriaceae bacterium | reverse complement strand
CCGGCGCCCAGGCCCGACGCGCGCGCGGCGTCGTGGCGCGCCGCCTCGCGGCCGAACACCGCCACCGCCTGGCAGGCGACCAGGCTGTCCCGATCGAGGTTGGCGAGCCGCGCGGCCACCAGGTCGGCCAGCGCCGGCGGCGCCAGCGCCGGCTCGCCGCCCTCGGCGATGAAGCGCAGCAGGTGATCGAGGTGCGCCGGCGAGCCGCCGGTCACCTGCGCGAGCTGGGCCGCCGGCGGCGCGGCGCCGAGCCCGGCCTGCGCCACGTGCTGGGCGAGCTGCGCCACCTCGCTGCCGTCGAGCGGGCCGAGCTCCAGCCGCAGGAGCCGCGCGCCCCAGCCGATCGAGCGGATCCGGTCGATCGTCGCGACGATGCGGACGTCGCCGTGCGTGCGCGAGCACAGCTCTCGCAGCACGTCGCGCGAGATCTCGTCGTACAGCTCGACGTCCTCGAAGACGACCGCGGTCGGCCCGCGCAGCGACTCGGCGATCAGCACGCGGACCGCGGCGGCCACCAGCTCGCGGCGGCGCACGGCCGTCTCGAGATCGGCCAGCTCCGACGGGTGGCCGAACAGCTCGGCGAGGCCGGGCAGGTCGCGTTCGGCGAGCCCGTGGTCGAGCGCCGCCAGATCGAGGTCCTCGCGGCTGCACACCGGCGCCAGCTCGAGGATGGTCGCGACCACCGCGCGCACCGGGTAGAGCGGCGACGCCAGCCCGGTCGGATCGGCGCCCGCCTGGTAGATCGTCAGCCCGGCCGCCTCGGCGAGCAGCTTGTACGCCGCCGCGACGACCGCGCTGCGCCCGTTGCCCGGCTCGCCGATCAGCAGCATGCCGGGCGCGTCGGCGCCGCCGCTCAGGTAGCGGGCGACCGCCGCCACCGCGCTGTCGCGGCCGACCAGCGGCAAGGGCCACAGCCCGACCGCCTCGATGCCGGCCGGCGCCGGGGCCGCCGCCGCGACCGGCGCCGACACCTCGCGGGGCTGTCCGCATTCCGGACAGAACCGGAACGGCTTGAACGAGCGCGCGCCGCACGCCGCGCAGACGATCTCGACCTGCGGCGCCGGCCGCCGGCCGCGCGCCACCGCCTCGACGGCCGCCCGCATCTCGGCCGCGGTCGCGTACCGCTCGGCCGGCCGCTTGGCGAGGCCGCGGATCACGACCTCGTCGACCTCGCGCGGGATGTCGGCGCGCCGCAGGCTCGGAGCCGGCGCCGCGACCTTGAGCTGGCGGGTCAGGATGTCGACGGCGGTGCCGCCGACGAACGGCGTCTCGCCGACCAGCAGCTCGTACATCACCACCGCGACCGCGTACAGGTCGCTGGCGAAGCCGGGCGGCGCGCCGGCGATCAGCTCGGGCGCCATGTACTCCGGCGTGCCGCACACGTTGCGCTCGTCGCCCTGGATCGGCGCCGTCACCAGCCGCGCGATGCCGAAGTCGACGACCTTCACCTGATCGATGCCGGTGCGGCGCGGCTCGACGACGATGTTGTCGCACTTGATGTCGGCGTGGACGACGCCGGCCAGGTGCGCCTCCTCGAGGCCGCTCAGCACCTGGGCGACGATGTCGAGCACCCGCGCCACCGGCAGCGGCTTCGACCGCGCCAGCAGGTAGGTCAGCGTCGGCCCGCGCAGGTGCTCCATCACCAGATAGAGCAGCCCGTCCGGCGTCTGGCCGTAGTCGATGATCGAGACCGTGTTCGGATGGTTGAGGCGGCTGGCCGCCAGCGCCTCGTCCTGGAACCGCTTGACCAGGCGCGCGTCGGCGGCGAGGTCCTCGCGCAGGATCTTGATCGCCACCGTGCGGCCGAGCGCGATCTGGTCGGCCTTGTAGACGGCGCCCGAGCCGCCGATGCCGATGCACGAGCGCAGGCGGAACTTGTCGTCGAGGATCCGGCCGACCATCCGCTGCGCGCGCGCGAGGTCGTCGATCAGCTCGCCGCTGCCGGGCCCGGGGCCGTGGCCGGCCGCCGCGCTGCCATCCCGCCCTGCCTCGTTCACACCTTCTCCAGCACCACCGCGATCCCCTGGCCGACGCCGATGCACATGCTCGCCAGCCCGCGCCGCGCCGGCGTCGACGCCAGCTCGTGGGCCAGGGTGAGCGCCAGCCGCGCGCCCGACGCGCCGAGCGGATGGCCGAGCGCGATCGCCCCGCCGTTGACGTTCACCTTGTCCGGATCGAGCCCGAGCTGCTCGACGCACGGGATCGCCTGCGCCGCGAACGCCTCGTTGAGCTCGGCGACGTCGAGGTCGCCCGCGCGCAGGCCCGCGCGCGCGAGCGCCTTCTGCGACGCGGGGATCGGCCCGAGCCCCATCGTCGACGGCGGCACGCCGGCGGCCGCCGACGTCACGTAGCGGGCCATCGGCGCCAGGCCGAGCTCCTTCATCGCCGCCTCGCTGGCGAGCAGTAGCGCCGCGGCGCCGTCGTTCAGCCCCGACGCGTTGCCGGCGGTGACGGTGGCGTCCTTGTCCTTCGAGAAGGCCGGCTTCAGCCGCGCCAGGCTCTCGTACGTCGTGTCCGGCCGCAGGTGCTCGTCGGCGGTGAGCTGGATCGCCGCGCCGGTCTTGCGATCGTGGCCGGTCGTGATCGGCACGATCTCGCGGGCCAGCCGGCCGCTCGCCTGCGCCGCCGCCGCGCGCTGCTGCGAGCGCAGCGCGAACCGGTCCTGCGCCTCGCGGCTGACGTTGCACTGGCGCGCGACCCGCTCGGCGGTCTCGCCCATCGCCAGCGTCTCGTGGAGCTCGGCCATGCGCGGGTTGACGAACCGCCAGCCGAGCGTGGTGTCGTGGAGCGTCTGCGGGCCGCGCGGGAACGCCTCGGTCGCCTTGCCCATCACGAGCGGCGCGCGCGACATCTGCTCGACGCCGCCGGCGATGACGAGGTCGGCCTCGCCGGTCTCGATCAGCCGCGCCGCGTCGGCGACCGCCTGCAGGCCCGAGCCGCACAGCCGGTTGACCGTCACGCCCGGCACCGACACCGGCAGCCCGGCGAGCAGGGCCGACATGCGCGCGACGTTGCGGTTGTCCTCGCCCGCCTGGTTCGCGCAGCCGGCGATGACGTCGTCGAGGCGATCGCCGGGGATCTTCGTACGCTCGACGAGCGCGGCGATCACCGCGGCGAGCAGGTCGTCGGCGCGCACGGCCGCCAGCCCGCCGCCGTAGCGCCCGAACGGAGAGCGGACACCGGCGATCACATACGCGGCGCGCATCGCGGGGACTCTACGACGAAAAGTTGGTCGCGCGCGAGGCTGGACGTAGCGTGGCCCCATGATGGCCGGACCTTCAGGGACCCGCGCCCGCAGCGGCCGCGGCTCCGATCGATCGGTCGTGGCCGGCGAGGACGCCGGTTCCGACCTCCACCCTGACCCGAGGCCCGAACCTGCGCGGTCCGGGGCCACGCACGGTCCTTCGCCCGCCCTCGACCACGCGGCGGCGGCCCGCGAGCTGTCCTGGTTCGCGATCCGCCAGCCCGCGATCATCCGCTTCCTCGAGCGGCGGCTGTGGGCGGCCGACGGCGACGCCTTCGCGGTCGCCCTCGACGCGGCGTGCCGCCTGCACGAGGCGTTGACCCTCGAGCAGGGCCTCGAGCCGCCGCGGGTCACCGACATGCTCCTCCGCGAGGGCACCGCGCTCGAGCCGCCGGCGTCCCTGACCGCGTGGGTCGAGGCGATCTGCGCGGACGCGCCGGTCATGCTGACGCCCGCCGAGGAGGCGCAGGTCGTCGCCGCGCTCGGCGCGGTCGCGTGGGGCCTGACCGCGGCCCGCGGCGCCGGCGTCGGCGAGCTGATCCTCGGCTGATCGCGCCTCGCGATCGCGCCCTTGCCCGGCCGCGGGGGTTGACGCGCGGGCGCCGGCTCATGAACATGCGGCCCCATGTCCGCCGCCGTGACGCCCGATGATGTCGACCGCACGATCGCCGCGTTCTCGCGCCTCGATCAGCGCGGCGACCGCAAGGCCATGAACAAGCTGGCCGAGCGCCTCCAGCGCGAGCAGCCGTACCTCCTCCAGTACGCGGCCGCCGCCCGCACCACCCATGGCGACAAGGTCGGCGAGGCGGCGGTCTTCTACGCGACGCTCGTGTGGGCGATGTTCGATCGCCATCACGGCGGCACGCTGCCCCGGCTGACCCAGCAGAACCTTGCCGACGCCGAGCTGCTGGTGAACCAGGCGGTCGCCGCCGCCGGCGTCGAGGAGAAGCCGATCCACGAGCGGTTCGCGCCCGGCCTCGCCGCCACCCAGCCGGCCATCTACGGCAAGCTGAGCGAGCTGATCGAGGAGGACGTCCGCGAGGCGGCGATGGCGCCCGAGACAGCGACCGTCATCTACCCGCCGACGCAGGTCGTGATCGAGGCGTTCGACGCCGCCCTCACCGGCCGCCGGCCCGGCGAGCGCCAGGGGACGATCGTCAACGACGCCCCCAAGGTCGGCCGCAACGATCTCTGCCCGTGCGGCTCCGGCAAGAAGTACAAGAAGTGCCACGGCTCCGCAGGGACAGGATCTACCTAGCTAACCATTTGTATCGACTTCTGAATCAGGCGCCACCGCGAAAAAGCCGCGCCGCCCGCCGCTCGACTTTTTCGCGGTGGTGCCTGATTCAAGAACAAAATCGGCATGTTGATGGCGTAGATCCTGTCCCCGTGGGCGGATCGGCGCCGCGGAGCTCCGCGGGGACAGGATCTACCTAGCTAACCATCTGTATCTACTTCTGAATCAGGCGCCACCGCGAAAAAAACGGCGCCGCCGCCGCTCGACTTTTTCGCGGTGGCGCCTGATTCACGAGCAAAATCGGTATGTTGATGGGGTAGATCCTGTCCCCGTGGGCGGATCGGCGCCCGGATTCCATTGACGGTGCGACTCCGGATCCGTAGACTCCGCGCGCTGGACCCCGGGAGCAGCCCCGAACCGTGCTCAGGTACAAAGAAACCGAAGACATCGACGCGCGCTTCTCGGAAGTCGACCGCGTCGTCCAGGCGTGGCGCACCCGCGGGGCCTCGATCAACCCGTCGCTCCGCAAGGAGTTCCTGACCCGGCTGCGCATCTCGCTCATCCACCACGACGCCGCGCTCGAGGGCGACGTGCTGTCGTACAGCGAGATCAAGGCCGCGATCGATCCGACGATCATCAGCGACCCGTCGCTGATCCCGGCCTACGACGAGATCCGCCGCTTCAACGAGGCATGCGACTACGCCGCCGACCTGGCGACGAAGAAGAAGCCGTTCAAGTTCGACACGATCCGCGACATCTACGCGATCCTCGCGCCGGACGAGAAGGCCAAGGGGCTCCCTTACCGCAAGGAGAACCCGCTCCACCGGCTCTACTATCACGACATCGCGACGCCCGAGAAGATCGTGCCCGCGTTGAAGAAGCTGTCGGACTGGCTCGACGAGCCGGCGTCCCGGCAGCTCCACACGATCGAGAAGGTCACGACGCTGCACGCGCGCTTCATGGCCATCTTCCCGTGGGCCAAGGAGAGCGGCCGCACCGCGCGCATCGTGTCGAACCTGCTCCTGCAGGAGGGCGGCTACCCGCTGGCCGTCATCCACTCGATCGATCGCCAGCGCTACTACGAGTCGCTCAAGGGCGAGCCGTCGCTCCTGCTCTCGCTGTACCTGGAGGCGGTGCAGAACACCGCCGAGAACGAGCTGCGCCTGTACGAGGAGGCCGAGAAGGCCCCGCCGCGCAAGCGCAAGCGCGCCTGACCGGGGCCCGCTCGAGCGGTCACAGGGTCGGCCAGAACAACGACCGCGCTCGACCGGCGCGTGCAACTTCGATCGCCTGGCTGGTGGTGCGCGCCCCGAGCCGGGCGTGGAGGCGACCTCCGAGCCGGTGCCGGGGCTCTCCGCCGAGCCGTTGGCCAACCTGTCAGTCGCTCACGCGGCCGCGCCCGGACTTCACGTCGGCGCGCCGCTTCTTGGCGCCGAGCCGCCGCTCCTTCGCGCGGCGGCTGGGCTTGGTGGCCTTGCGCGGCTTCGGCCGGACCAGCGCCGCCCGCACGATCGCGACCAGCTTGTCGGTGGCGTCGCCGCGGTTGACGAGCTGATCGCGCGTCTTCTCCGACACGACGATCAGCTCGCCCTCGGTGGTGAGCCGGCCGCCGAGCTTGGCGAGCAGCCACGCGCGGTCGTCCGGCCCGAGCGCCGTGGAGTCGCCCGGCGTCCACCGCAGCTCGACCTTCGACGCGACCTTGTTGACGTTCTGGCCGCCCGGCCCGCTCGACCGCGCGAACGCGAAGCGCAGCTCGTCCACCGGGATCGCGACCCGCGGGGTGATGATGAGCCTGTCCGGCATGGTGGCGCGCGCATCCTACGCGAGCGCGCCCCGGGCAACACGCGTCACGAGGAGCTCGCGTCGCTCGCGTCGGTGCGACGGTCGGACCTCGTCGTTGACTGGGCGATGGCGCCCCCCTACCATTTCGTCGAGGCCCCATGAGCGGAACCGGCACGGGCGACGACGCCCCTGGCGACAGCGGCCCGCGCGCCGCCGGCGGCCGTGCCGTGATCCGCAGCGAGGGCGGCGCCGGCGAGTCGGGCGCGATGGCCGCCGCCGACACCGCGGTGGCGCTGCCGACCCCGACGCCCGGCGGCACCGACCCGGGCACCGCGGCCGAGGCCGCGACCGACACGGGGGCCGCCGCCGACGCGCCCAAAAGGAAGGTCGAGGAGAACCTGATCGGCACCACGCTGCTCGGCCGCTACACGATCCACCGCAAGATCGGCCAGGGCGGCATGGGCGTGGTCTACGAGGCGACCCACACGCTGATCGGCAAGCGCGTGGCGGTGAAGGTGCTGCTCGACAAGTACGCGCGCAAGGAGCAGATCGTCGCCCGCCTCGAGCAGGAGGCGCGGCTCGCGTCGGCGATCGGCCACGAGCACATCATCGACATCACCGACTTCGGCCAGACCGACGACGGCCGCACCTTCGTCGTCATGGAGTTCCTCGAGGGCGAGTCGC
The DNA here is from genome assembly GCA_035546475.1 of Kofleriaceae bacterium. Lineage (GTDB taxonomy): Bacteria > Myxococcota_A > Polyangia > Haliangiales > Haliangiaceae > UBA2376. The sequence continues at coordinate 12,997 of DASZXE010000025.1, read as the reverse complement.
TCGCCGAGATCCTCGCGCGCGAGGGCCCGCTGCCGGAGGAGCGCATCCTGGCGGTCGCGATCCAGGTCGCCGGCGCGCTCGGCGCCGCCCACGCGAAGGGGATCGTCCATCGCGACGTCAAGCCGGAGAACGTCTTCGTCCTCCGCCGCAAGGACCGCGACTTCGTGAAGGTGGTGGACTTCGGCATCTCGAAGTCGCTGCGCGCGTCGGACGGCCACGACGAGGAGTCGCCGCGCCTGACCCAGACCGGCATGGTGCTCGGCACGCCGCTCTACATGTCGCCCGAGCAGGCGCGCGGCGACGAGGAGCTCGACGCCCGCATCGACGTCTACGCGCTCGGCGTGATCATGTACGAGATCGCGACCGGCCGGGTGCCGTTCACCGGGGCCAACTACCTGTCGATCATCTCGCAGGTGCTGAACGAGGAGCCGAAGCCGCCGCGCGCGCTGCGCCCCGACCTGTCCGACGAGGTCGAGGCGATCATCCTCAAGGCGATCGAGAAGGACCGCGACCGGCGCTACCAGTCGACCGAGGAGATGCTCGCCGACCTGACCGCGCTGCACGACGATCCGACGCACTCGACGCAGCGCGCGCGGATCAGCGGGCCGCGCAGGTCGCGCCTGGCGCGCGGCTCGAACCTGCGGCTGGCGGCGTGGATCGCGGTGGTGTCGGCGATCGTGGCCGGCGTGGCGATCACGGTGACGCTGCTGGCCGGCGGCGGGCCGGCGCGCCGCAAGGTCGCGGCCGCGGCGGTGGTGCCGATCGACGCGGGGCCGCCGCCGCCCCCGCCGATCGATGCGGCGCCGGCGCCACCGCCGATGGCGAAGATCACGATCGAGACGGTGCCGCCGGGCGCGATGCTCTACGAGGGCAACCGCGAGCTCGGCCCGGCGCCGTACGACGGCGAGTGGCCGCTCGAGGAGGAGACGATCCACCTGGTGGCGGCGATCGACGGCTACGACGACGCCGAGTGCAACATCCGCCCGGCGATCGACAACGGCAAGGTCGTCCGCTGCCGGTTGAACAAGGTGAAGAGCGGCCACGTGCAGGTCATCCGGCGGCCGCACCGGCCCGACGGCGCGGCGGGCGGCGGGTCCGGGTCCGGCTCCGGCTCCGGTGGCGGTGGCGGCCCAGGCTCGGCGCCGCACGACCCGAGCGGGCCCGGCAACGCCGGCGGCGGTGACCTCAGCGGCAACCCGTTCCCGCAGCACTCGAAGCCATGAGCCGCGCCGGGCGCACGCTCGCGCTCGAGCTGCTCGCGCTCTCGGTCGTCGCGCTCGTCGGCGTCACCCGCGCGCGCGCCGACGATCCTCCGGCGGAGCCGCCTGCCCCGGCCCCCGCCGCGAAGGCCCCCGACGACGGCTTCATCGGCCGCCGTCAGGTGACGCTCGCGATCGACGACTGCCCGCTCGTCCCGGACCTGTCGTCCGACGACCGCGAGAGCACCGCCCACGATCACTACGAGCGCGGCAACGTCCTCTACCTGCAGGGCGACTACGAGGGCGCGGCGCGCGAGTTCATCGCCGGCTACTGCCTCATCCCGGTCGCCAGCCTGCTGAAGGACATCGGCCAGACGTACGAGCGCATGTTCCAGTACGAGCAGGCGATCGCCTACTTCGAGCGTTACGTGCTGACGACGGACGCGGCCGCCGTCGCCGATCGGCAGAACATGAGCACGCGCGTCGACGTGCTGCGCCGGCTGCGCGCGCGCGTGACCGTCGCGACCGAGCCGCCGGGCTCGACGATCGAGCTGTCCGACGACAGCGGCCGGCAGGCGCTCGGCGCCGACGGCGAGCCGCTGCAGGTGCTGGCCGGCACGTACGAGATGCGGGTGTCGCGCGCCGGCTACGAGCCGCACGTGTCGACGATCACGGTCGCCATCGGCCAGCCGTACGCGTTCTCGTTCCGCCTCGAGCCGAAGAAGGCGCGCCTGCGCATCCAGACGGTGCCGGGCGACGCCCGCATCTTCGTCGACGGGCGGCTGGCCGGGCTCGGCAGCTACGACGCGCCGGCGCCGCTCGGCAACCACGACGTCATGGTCGAGGCCGCCGGCCGGGTGTCGAAGCAGCTCACGGTCGAGCTGGTCGAGGGCGAGAACCGGCCGGTCGCCGTCGAGCTCGCCAGCCTGCCGGGGTCGGGGCGCGCCCACCTGATCGCCGGCAGCGTCGCGTTCGGCGGCGTGATCGGCGCCGGCACCGGCGGCATCGGCGGCAGCGGGTCGAGCGGCGCCGGCTTCGTGCTCGGCGCGCTCGCCGGCGGCGCCGGCGGCTACCTGTTCGTGCCGCACGACGTCTCGCTCGGCACCGGCTCGTTCCTCGTCACCACCGGCCTGGCCGGCGCGATCGAGGGCCTCGCCATCGGCGGCGCGCTCGACGACGCCGACGACGTCTTCGCCAACGAGGACGACGCCAAGGGCGCCGGCTACGGCATGGTCGGCGGCGCGATCATCGGCGTCGGCACCGGCCTCGTGCTGGCGCCGCGCCTCGCCATCACGCCCGGCGACGCGGCGCTGTTCAACAGCGGCGTCGGCTGGGGCGCGATCACCGGCGCCCTGTTCATCCCGGTCTTCGACGCGTCGTCGCGCATCCGCTATGCGACCCTGGTCAGCGGCCTCGACCTCGGCGTCGTCGCCGGCGCGCTGCTCGCGACGCGCTACGACGTCAGCCGCCGCCGCGTGGTCTTCATCGACCTCGCCGGGCTCGCCGGCATGGTGGCCGGGCTCGCGACCGAGAGCGCGGTCGCCGGCGCCACCAACGACACCGGCTCCGGCGAGCGGTCGGCGCACTACGCGCTCGGCGGGATGGCGGTCGGCCTCGGCCTCGGCACGTTCCTCACCCGCAACCTCGACGCGCCGAAGCTGCCCCAGCTCACGCCGTCGGTCAGCCGCGGCGCCGACGGCCACGCGCTGGTCTTCTCGCTCGGCGGCGAACTGTAGCGGTCGGCGCGGCGCCGGCGCGGCATACTGCGCCCGATGGCGATCACGACCCACAAGAGCGCCTGCCCGCTCGACTGTCCGGACCTGTGCAGCCTCGTCGTCGAGGTCGAGGACGGCCGCGTGCGCAAGGTCGACGGCGATCCGGACGCGCCGTTCACCGACGGCTTCGTCTGCGGCAAGGTCCGCAACCTCGCCGACCACCTGTACGGCGACGCGCGCGTCACGACGCCGATGATCCGGGTCGGGCCGAAGGGGGCCGGCGAGCTGCGCGCGGCGACGTGGGACGAGGCGCTCGCGCTCGTCGTCGAGCGGATCGAGGCGGCGCGCGCCCGCCACGGCGGCGAGGCGATCCTGCCGTACCACTACGGCGGCTCGAACGGCTGGCTCACCGAGGGCGGCCTGGCGACGCGCTTCTTCCGGCGGCTCGGCGCGAGCCGCTGCCTGCGGACGCTGTGCGCCGCGCCGTCGACCGAGGCGGTGCGCGGGCTGTACGGCCCGGTGCCGGGCGTCGCGCTCGAGGAGTACGCGCACGCGAAGCTGATCGTCCTCTGGGGCATGAACCCGTCGGCGACCGGCATCCACCTGGTGCCGGTGATCGAGCGGGCGCAGGCGGCCGGCGCGAAGCTGGTCGTCGTCGATCCGCGGCGCACGCCGCTCGCGCGCCGCGCCGACCTGCACCTCGCCGTGCGGCCGGGCGCCGACCTGCCGGTGGCGCTGGCGGCGATCCGCGCGCTGTTCGAGCGCGGCCACGCCGACCTCGCGTTCCTGGCGGCGAACGCGCGCGGCGTCGACGAGCTGCGCGCGCGCGCCGAGCCGTGGACGCTCGAGCGCGCGGCGGACGAGGCTGGCATCGCGGCGGCCGACCTCGACCGCTTCGTCGAGCTGTACGCGGCGACGTCGCCGGCGGTGATCCGCGCCGGCTGGGGGCTCGAGCGCAACCGCAACGGCGGCTCGGCGGTGGCGGCGGTGCTCGCGCTGCCGGCGGTGGCCGGCAAGCTCGGCGTGCGCGGCGGCGGCTACACGATGTCGAACGGCGACGCGGCGTGGACGGTCGGCCCCGAGGCGGGCATCGCCGAGCCGGAGCCGTCGAGCCGCGCGATCAACATGGCGCTGCTCGGCGAGGCGCTGGCCGGCGCGGCCCCGCCGGTCGAGGTGCTGTTCGTCTACAACTGCAACCCGGCCTCGACGGCGCCCGACCAGGCGGCGGTGCTGCGCGGGCTGGCCCGCGACGACCTGTTCACCGTCGTCCACGAGCAGGTCTTCACCGACACCTGCCGGTGGGCCGACGTCGTCTTGCCGGCGACCGCCTTCCTCGAGCACCGCGAGATCCGCCGCGGCTACGGCGCGATGCGGCTGTACGACCGGCCGGCGGTGGCGAAGGCGCCGGGGCTGGCGTGGAGCAACCATCAGCTCTTCGGCGCGCTGATCGACCGGCTGGGGCTCGCGCGGCCGGGCGATCCGACGACGGAGGACGAGCTCGCGGCGGCGATCTTCGCGGCCGGCGACGGCGCGCGCCTGCGCCGCGAGCTCGACGGCCGGGGGGTGGCGACGCCGGCGGTGCCCGCGCCGGTGCTGTTCGCCGACGTCCGGCCGGCGACGCCCGACGGCAAGGTCGACCTGTTCCCGGCGGCGCTCGACGCGGCGTCGACGCACGGCCTGTACGCCTACCAGCGCGACCCCGGCAGCGCGCGCTACCCGCTGGCGCTCATCTCGCCCGCGATCGCGCAGCAGATCAGCTCGACGTTCGGCCAGCTCCGCCGGGGCGAGGCGGCGGTCGAGCTGTCGCCCGACGACGCGGCGGCGCGCCGGATCGCCGACGGCGCGATGGTCCGCATCTGGAACGACCTCGGCGAGGTCGTCTGCGCGGCGAAGGTCACGCCGCACGTGCGGGCCGGCGTGCTGGTCCTGCCGAAGGGCCTGTGGCGCCACCACACCCGCAACGGCGCGTCGTCGAACCGGCTCATCCCGCAGGGCGTCGCCGATCTCGGCGGCGGCCCCGTCTACAACGACGCCCGCGTCGACATCGCGCCGCTCTGACCGGCGCGCGCCGGCGTCCGTCGGGGGCGTCAGTCGGCGGCGAGCGCGGCGGGCAGCTCGGCGAGGAAGAGGTCGTTCTCCGCCGGCGTGCCGGGCGTGATGCGCAGGCAGCCGGCGAGCGGGCCGGGGCGATCGAGGTTGCGCACGAGGACGCCGCGCGCGGCGAGCGCCTTCCACACCCGGGCGGCCCGGCCCGGCGTCGGCGCGCCGACGCGGACGAGGAGCAGGTTCGCCTCGCTGGGGAAGACGCGCAGCTCCGGGAAGGCCGCCAGCGCCTCCGCCAGCCGGGCGCGCTCGCCGAGGACGTCGCGGCAGCGCGCCTCGAGCCAGCCGCGCTGGTGGCGGAGCATCCAGACCGCCGCCCGCTGGTCGAGCGAGCCGAGGTTGTACGGCGGCCGCACCTTCTCGAGCTCGCCGACGATCGCCGGCGACGCCGCGAGGAAGCCGACCCGCAGCGCCGCCATCCCGATCTTCGACAGCGTGCGCATGACGATCAGGTTCGGCAGCTCGGCGAGCCGCGGCACCAGCGTCCGCCCGCCGTACGCGAGGTACGCCTCGTCGGCGACGATCAGCGTGTCCGGATGCCGGACAGCCAGCGCGGCCACCTCCTCCGGCGGCCACAGCGTGCCGGTCGGGTTGTTCGGCAGGGCGAAGAACGCCACGTTCGGCGCGGCGCCGCGCATCGCGTCGTCGACCAGCTCGAAGTCGAGCTGCATGTCGTCGTCGAGCGGCACCTCGATCGTGTCGACGCCGTGGGTCTTGGCCGCGATCCGGTAGTAGACGAACGACGGATCGGGATAGAGGATGCGCGCGCGCGTCGCGCCCTTGCGCGGCTCGCCGAAGGCCGCGCACAGCAGCGCGATCAGCTCGTCGGAGCCGTTGCCGAACGCGAGCTGCCCCGGCGCGACGCCGAGATCCGCGGCGCACAGCGCGCGCAGCTCCGCCGGGTCCGCCTCCGGGTAGCGGTGCAGCGCGACCTCGGCCAGCTCGCGGCCGAGCGCCGCCGCCGCGTCGGCGGGCAGCGGGTACGGCAGCTCGTTGGCGTCGAGCTTCGCCCGCACGCCCTCGGGGCGCGGCACGTGGTAGGCGGTGAAGCCGCGCAGCGCGCGCGGCACCAGGTCGGCGAGGCTCACCGGCCGTCGCCCGCGCCGCCGTCGCCGCGCTGGTACGCGTCGACGTCCGCCGTCGCCGGATCGACGCCGAGCCGCGCCAGGGCCGACCGGCCGTGGCCGTGCAGCCCCTCGACCGCCGCCAGCGTCGCGATCGCCGGCGCGTCGGCCCGCGCCGCCGCCTCGTCGTACTCGACGATCGACGTCCGCCGCACGAAGTCGTGGACGCCGAGCGCGCTCGCGTAGCGCGCGGCGCCGCCGGTCGGCAGCACGTGGTTCGCGCCCGCCAGGTAGTCGCCGGTCGCCTCCGACGCCCAGCGGCCGACGAAGATGGCGCCCGCCGCGGTCAGGCGCGGCACCAGCGCGGCCGCGCCCTCGACGTCGAGCTCGAGGTGCTCGGGCGCGTACGCGTTGGCGACGTCGATCGCCTCGTCGAGCGACCGCACCAGGATCGCCGCGCCGTGCCGCTCGAGCGAGGTCCGCGCGATCGTCGCCCGCGGCAAGGTCGCGAGCTGGGCCTCGAGCGCCGCCCGCACCGCCTCGGCGAGCGCCTCCGACGTCGTCACCAGGATGGGCCGCGCCTCGACGTCGTGCTCGGCCTGCGCGATGAGATCCGCCGCGACCCAGCGCGGGTCGGCGTGGTCGTCGGCGATGATCAGCACCTCCGACGGCCCCGCCACCGAGTCGATGTCGACCTGGCCGAAGACGATCCGCTTCGCCGCCGCCACCCACTGGTTGCCCGGGCCGACGATCTTGTCGACCCGCGGCACCGTCGCCGTGCCGTACGCCAGCGCGGCGATCGCCTGCGCGCCGCCGATCTCGAAGACGCGGTCGACGCCCGCCAGCCGCGCCGCCGCCAGCGTCTCCGCCGACGCGCCCGGCGTCACCATCACGACCTCGCCGACCCCGGCGACCTTGGCCGGCACCGCCGTCATGATCACCGACGACGGATAGAGCGCGGTGCCGCCCGGCACGTAGAGGCCGACCTTGGCGAGCGGCGTGATGCGCCAGCCGAGCCGCACGCCGCCGCGCCGGACGTCGAGCCCCGGCTCGCGCTGCTGCTCGTGGAACCACCGCACCCGCTCGGCTGCCTGCTCGAGCGCGGCGGTCACCCGGGGCTCGACCGCCGCCGCCCGCCGCTCCCACTCGTCGTGCTCGAGCTCGTAGCTGCCGCTCTTGCCGGGCAGCCGCCGATCGAACCGCGCGGTGTAGTCGCCGAGCGCGCGGTCGCCGCGCGTGCGCACCGCCTCGACGATCGCCGCCACCTGCGCCTCGACCTCCGCCGAGAAGCGGGTCGATCGGTCCATCACCCGGGCCATCCCCGGCCCATCGCTCGCGATCGTCGGCAACAGCGTCATCGCAGCTCTCACTTGCCCCCGGGCGCGGGAGCCTTGGTCTTCGTCGGGTCGTAGCCCTTCCAGTCGGGCGTCGGCGCGTTCGGGTCGTACGGCGCGTCGGGCTCGGGGCCGGGCTGGTCGGGACCCGCCGGCAGCGGGCCCTCCATCACGCCGGACGCGAACGACGACGGGTAGCGCGCGCCGTACCACGAGACGAGCGCGTCGGGGATGCCGGTGCGCCCGCGGCCGCCGACCTTCACGACGTGGCCGTGCGACGCCCACATCGCCCACAGCTCGCCGTTGCCCGCGACCTTGACCAGGCGCACGCCCTCGACCTTGTCCTCGTCGACCGTGTAGCCGGCCTCCTGCGCGAGGCGCCGGAGGAACTTCACCGTGGCGCGCAGCACGCCGTCGTCGCGCTGATAGCGCGTCACCGAGACGTTCACCACGTCGTCGTCGGTGAGGTGGCCGGCGCGCTCCGCGCTCTCGCGCACGTAGGTGCCGGCGAACGCCTCGCCGCGGTTGTCCGGCACCCACACCTCGACGTCGAGGAGCTGCTGGAAGCGGCGGAACTCCCAGCCGCCGATCGCGCGTTCACCGACGCCGCGGGTCGGGATCGCCGGCCGGCCGCCGCAGCCCGCGGAGGGGGCGGCTCCGGCGAGCGCGAGCGCGAGGGCGGCGCCGAGTGCGGTCGCCGCGAGGCCGCGCCTGATCATCATTCGATCGAGCTTAGCGCGGCCACAGCGTCGTTGACACCCCGCGCGTGCCGTTGTACCCCCCGTGCAACCCATGGCGAGCTACCTGTTCTCCTCCGAGTCCGTCACCGAAGGACACCCCGACAAGCTGTGCGACGCCGTCTCGGACGCCGTCCTCGACGCGTGCCTCAAGGACGATCCGTACAGCCGCGTCGCGTGCGAGACGGTGACCAAGACCGGGTTCGTGCTCGTCTGCGGCGAGATCACGACCAAGTCGACCCTCGACTTCCCGAAGATCGTTCGCGGCGCCGTCAAGGACATCGGCTACACGAGCTCGGACATGGGCTTCGACGCCGACACCTGCGCCGTCCAGGTCGCCGTCGAGCAGCAGTCGCCCGACATCGCCCAGGGCGTCGACCGCGGCGACCCGGCCAAGCAGGGCGCCGGCGACCAGGGCCTCATGTTCGGCTACGCCTGCGACGAGACGAAGGAGCTGATGCCGCTGCCGATCCAGCTCGCGCACCAGCTCGCGCTGCGGCTCGCCACCGTCCGCAAGAAGAAGACGAACGGCGTCGACTTCCTCCGCCCCGACGGCAAGACGCAGGTCTCGGTCCGCTACGACAACGACCAGGTCATCGGCGTCGAGGCGATCGTGGTGTCGACGCAGCACGCGGCCAGCGCCAAGCAGAAGCAGATCGCCGACGCGATCCAGGAGCTGGTGATCAAGCCGATCGTGCCGGCGAAGTTCATCACCAAGGCGACCAAGATCCACGTCAACCCGACGGGCAAGTTCGTCATCGGCGGCCCGCAGGGCGACAGCGGCCTCACCGGCCGCAAGATCATCGTCGACACCTACGGCGGCATGGCCCGCCACGGCGGCGGCGCCTTCTCGGGCAAGGACCCGTCGAAGGTCGACCGCTCGGCCGCGTACTACGCGCGCTACATCGCCAAGCACATCGTCGCCGCCGGGCTCGCCCGCCGCTGCGAGGTGCAGTTCGCCTACGCGATCGGCGTCGCCCAGCCGGTGTCGATGCTCGTGCAGACGTTCGGCACCGGCGTGGTCTCCGACGAGAAGCTGTCGGCGGCGGTCGCCCGGGTGTTCGACGCGCGGCCGGGCCTGCTCATCCAGGAGCTCGACCTCCGCCGGCCGATCTACCGGAAGACGGCGGCGTACGGGCACTTCGGCCGCGAGGAGCCGGAGTTCAACTGGGAGAAGACCCCGAAGATCGAGGCGCTCAAGGAGGCGGCTCACTCGGGCAACGGCGTGGCGCACGCCAACGGCAAGGCCGAGAAGGCGAAGCCGGCCTCACGTCAGGTCGCCGCGCGCGCCTGACATGTCCTACATGTGGCCCTGCCGCGCGGGGCTCACAGGGAAGGCGGGTGGTGTCAGGCGGGCGCGCTTGAGGCGGCGGGCCGTGGCAGGAAACACTTCCTGTCCATGAAGTTCCGGTCGCTCGCGTTCACGCTGCCCGCGCTGCTGTTCGCCGCCGACGCGAGCGCGACGCGGCAGCCGGACTACCTCGACGAGCGCCCGGTCGAGCCGGCCGCCGGCGCCCGCGGCCGCGCGACCCGCACGACCTCGTGGGACGCGCCGCGCGCGCAGGTCAAGCAGTGGCAGGCGTTCGTCGCCGCCCACGGCTCGTGGCGCGCTCTCTGGGACGTCGACAGCGGCGTGCCGCTCCGCATCTGGGGCGAGGGCATCCCCGCGCCGGGCGCGAACGCCGACGCCGCGCGCGCCGAGGCTGCCGCCCGCGCGATGCTCGCCGAGCAGCTCCCCTTGCTCGCCCCCGGCGCGAGCGTCGACGACTTCCGCCTGGTCTCGAACGTCGTCCACGGCGACGGCGGCCACCTGCGCACCGTCGGCTTCGTGCAGACGTACCGCGGGCTCAGAGTGCTCGGCGGCCAGGTCAGCTTCCTCTTCGAGCGCGACCGCCTGATCATCCTCGGCTCCGAGGCCGCGCCGCGGGTCGACGCCGCGATCCCGTCGGTACCGGTCACCGCCGCCGACGCGCTCGGCCGCGCGCAGGCCTGGATCGCGTCCGCCTACGGCGCGCAGCCGACCTTCCTCGCCGACGGCGGCGTCGCCGTGCTGCCGCTCTACCGCGCGTCGGGCGACACGTCGCGCCTCGAGTTCCACGCGGTCCGCATCCTCACGCTCGACCTCGCCGACCCGCGCGCCCGCTGGGACGTCTACGTCGACGCCGCCACCGGCGCGCCGATCGCCCGCCACCAGACGCTCATGTTCGGCGCCGGCACCGTGAGGTTCAACACGCCGCTCCGCTACCCGCGCGCGATGCGCGAGGACGACCCGGCGCCGCTCTTGAGCCTGATGGTCAACGGCGGCGCCGCGACGACCGGCGAGGACGGCAGCATCACCTGGAGCGGCAGCGCGCCGGCGACCCTGCAGAACAACGTCACCGGCACGCGCGTGAAGGTGACCAACGGCAACAACGGCGGCGGCGCGGCCGCCAGCAACACCATGCAGCTCGCCGACGGCGGCAGCGCGGTGTGGAACGCCTCCGACCAGCCGACGATCGACTCGCAGGTCGTCGCGTTCGTCCACGCGAACCGGATCAAGGCGATCTCCAAGGCCGACCTCGCGCCCGAGCTGCGCTGGCTCGACGATCAGCTCCAGGTCAACGTCAACGAGAACGGGAGCTGCAACGCCTACTCGACCGGCGACGACATCCACTTCTTCAGCGGCAGCGGCCAGTGCGAGAACACCGGCCGCATCCCCGACGTCATCTATCACGAGTTCGGCCACTCGCTGCACGCGCACTCGATCATCGACGGCGCCGGCGCGTTCGACACCTCGATGTCCGAGGGCGTCTCCGACTACCTGGCGGCGACCACGGTCAACGACTCGGGCATGGGCCGCGGCTTCTTCCTCGCCAACGCCGAGCCCCTGCGCGACCTCGACCCGGTCGGCAGCGAGGCGCGCTGGCCCGAGGACATCGACGACCAGGACCCGCACATGACCGGCCTCATCATCGGCGGCGCGCTGTGGGACCTGCGCAAGGAGATGATCGCGGCGTACGGACCCGTCGACGGCAAGCACAAGGCCGACCTCGCCTACTACGCGACGCTCCAGCGCGCCGCCGACATCCCGTCGACGTACCCGGAGGTGCTCGCCGAGGACGACGACAACGGCAACCTCGCCGACGGCACGCCCAACAAGTGCGCCATCGACCGCGCGTTCGGCCCGCACGGCCTCGTCGACCCGACGCTCGGCCTCGGCCTCGCGCCGCCGGTGCGCACCGGCAACGACGTGACGGTGACCGTCGCCGCGCCGGCCGGCGGCTGCCCGCCGCCGCAGATCTCCGGCATCGTGCTGCAGTGGCGGCTGCGCGGCGACGGCGCGCTGCAGTCGCTGCCGCTCACCCGCACCGGCAACGACTACCGGGCGTCGATCCCGACCCAGCCCGACGGCAGCATCGTCCAGTACAAGGTGACCGTCACGATCGCGAACGGGACCAACATCGACTACCCGGCCAACGTCGCCGACCCGCTCTACGAGTACTACGTCGGGCCGCTGGTGCCCGTCTACTGCACCGACTTCGAGAGCGATCCGTTCGCGAACGGCTGGACCCACGGGCGCACCAGCGGCAACGACGACTGGGAGTGGGGCGTGCCGAACGGCAGCAGCGCCAACGGCGACCCGGACACCGCGACCAGCGGCACGCACGTGATCGGCAACGACCTCGGCACCGGCACCCGCGACGGCCTCTACTCGCCCGACGGCAGCGACTGGGCGATGTCGCCGGTGATCGACGTGAGCCACGCGACCGGCGTGCGCCTGCAGTACCGCCGCTGGCTGGGCGTCGAGGACGGCTTCTACGACGACGCCGAGATCTACGCCGACGGCGACAAGGTGTGGGCGAACCTCGACTCCGGCGACCAGAACGGCCCCGACCCGCACCGCGACCGCGAGTGGCGCTTCCAGGACCTCGACCTGTCGGCGCAGGCGGCGGACGGGTCGGTGCAGATCAAGTTCGCGCTGACGAGCGATCAGGGCCTCGAGTACGGCGGCTGGAACATCGACGACTTCTGCATCATGGCGCGCACGAACATCCTGCCCGGCTGCGGGAACGGGACGCTCGATCCCGGCGAGCAGTGCGACGACGGCAACAACGTGGCCGGCGACGGCTGCACGGAGTCGTGCACGACCGAGCCGGGCGCGACGCCGTCGGGCGACGACGATGGCGGCTGCTGCTCGACGGGCAACAGCCCGGCCGGGCCGATCGGCCTCGGGCTGGCGTCCGCGGCGCTGCTCGTGCGGCGGCGCCGGCGGCGGGCGTGACCCGCTACGGGTTGATCGGGTCGAGCGCGGCGCCGCGCATGTCGCTGCGCGCGTAGTAGACGCCGGGGCCGCGCGGATCGTGGGCGATGACGAGCTTCAGGTCGAACGGCGGCTGCTTCACCCGCTCGACGAGGAACGAGCTGCGCACGTGCTCGTCGGAGTCGGGGAAGGTGAAGTCGATCGTGCCGTCGCCGGCCCGGTACTGGAACAGCTCGAACTGGCCCTTGAAGACCTTGCGGTCCTGGTAGACGCCGCCGCCCATCGACGGCGTGAACCGGTAGAGCCGCAGGCGGTCGTCCTTGTGCTCCGGCCAGCGATCCATCCAGTTGCGATCGATGAGGACGCGGCCGGCGTCGCGCGCCGACAGCGTGGCGCTCGACGGAGCCTCACGATGGCAGGCGGTGGCGCTGGCGGCGAAGGCGACGGCGACGGCGACGAGCGAGGCGGCGGGGGCGGCGCGCATGGCAGGAGGGTAGCAGTATGCTGTCGGCCGTGAAGCGCCTCGCCGATCGGTCCCACCCGTCGCACGCCCGGCTCGCCGCCGTCCTCGCCGTCGCCGCCGGCTGTCACGGGGCCTCGGCGCC
>DASZXE010000024.1:0-3614 GCA_035546475.1 Kofleriaceae bacterium | reverse complement strand
TAGCCGGCCTCGTCCTCGCCCACGAAGACGGTCTGGTGGAACGCGCGCGGGATGAGCCCGGGGATGGCGACCGCCGTGCTCTTGCCCGACGCCGGGTCGTACAGCTCGGGCGCCGCGATCGCGTAGGCGCCGTCGTCGGGCGCGAACGAGCCGTCGCCGGCGCCGGCGAGCGAGCCGGTCAGGCCGCCCAGCAACAGCACCTCCCCGTCGGGGAGCGCGGTCGCGGTGTGGAACGCGCGCGCCTGGTGCGCCTGCAACGGCGCGCACGCGTAGTCGCCGGCGGGCGCGACGTCGATCGTGACGGTGTCGCCGCCGTCGATCGCGACGTCGCTCCGCGTCCCGCGCGCGCGCAGCACGCCCGCGTCGTCGAAGTACTCGGCCCAGATCGAGACCGGCTCACCGCGCCGCGGGACCGCGATCGTCGGCGGCTCGGTGCCGAGCGGCAGCACCACGTCGCAGCGCAGCGGGCCCGGCCCGCCGATCGTCGCGTCGCGGAACGTGAGCCGCACTCGCGTGGCGCCCGGCACCGTCGGCGGGGCGTCCGCGGCCGCCGGGCAGCCCGCGGCGGTCGCCCGCGGCAGCCCGACGAGCTGGTAGCGCATGTCCGGCTCGTCGTCGCCGCAGCCCGCCGCGAGCAGGGCGAGCCCGAGCGCCAGCTCGACGGCCCGCCCGCCGGGCCGGCCTCCGGGTCTGCGCGCGCTCGCCATCGGGCCAGTGTACGTCGGTCACGAGCGCGGCGCGCGGGCGCGCGCAGGGGCCGCGCCGGCGCGTGCTTGACGCCTCGTCGAGCCGCGGGGTATCCCGTGCCCATGCGCGATGTCGTCATCGTCGGCGCGGCCCGCACGCCGATCGCCAGCTTCCTCGGCGCCCTGGCGCCGGTGTCCGCCCCCCGCCTCGGCTCGGTGGCGATCCAGGCCGCTCTCTCCCGCGCGGGGCTCAGCCCCGCCGACGTCGAGCTGGTCCAGATGGGCTGCGTCCTGCCCGCCGGTCAGGGCCAGGCGCCCGCCCGCCAGGCCGCGCTCGGCGCCGGCCTGCCGCAGTCGACACCCTGCGTGACCGTCAACAAGGTCTGCGGCTCCGGCCTCGAGACGGTGCTCGCCGCGTCGCGCGCGATCGCGGTCGGCGACGTGGAGGTTGCCGTCGCCGGCGGCATGGAGTCGATGTCGAACGTGCCGCACCTCGTCCGCGGCCTGCGCAACGGCGTCAAGATGGGCCCGCTCGACACCGTCGACGGCATGATCCACGACGGCCTGTGGGACGTGTACACGAACCAGCACATGGGCAACTGCGCCGAGCTGTGCGCGAAGGACCGCGGCATCTCGCGCGCGGCCCAGGACGAGTTCGCCGCCGAGAGCTACCGGCGCGCGCTGTCGGCGCAGGCCGAGGGCCGCTTCGCCGCCGAGATCGCCGCGGTCACCATCGCGACCAAGGCCGGCGAGACGCGGGTCGACACCGACGAGGAGCCGGGCCGCGGCAACATCGCGAAGCTCGGCGGCCTCCGCCCCGCGTTCCAGAAGGACGGCACCGTCACCGCCGGCAACGCGTCGTCGCTCAACGACGGCGCCGCCGCGCTGGTGCTGATGAGCGCCGAGGCCGCGCTCCGCCGCGGCGCGACGCCGCTCGCCCGCATCGTCGCCTCCGGCTACCACGCGCAGGCGCCCGAGTGGTTCACCACCGCGCCGGCGGCCGCCATCGAGAAGGCGTGCGCGAAGGCCGGCTGGAAGCCGACCGACGTCGACCTGTGGGAGATCAACGAGGCGTTCTCGGTGGTCTCGATCGCGAACAACCAGCTCCTCGGCCTCGATCCCAAGCGGGTCAACGTGTGGGGCGGCGCGGTCGCGCTCGGTCACCCGATCGGCGCGTCGGGCGCCCGCATCGTCGTCACCCTCCTGCACGCGATGGCGGTGCAGGGCGCGCGCACCGGCGGCGCCTCGCTGTGTATCGGCGGCGGCGAGGGCATCGCGATGCTCGTGGAGCGGCCGTGAGCGGCGCCGGCACGATCACGAAGCTGGGCGTCGTCGGCGGCGGCCAGATGGGGCAGGGCATCGCCCAGGTCGCGGCGCAGGCCGGCCTCGACGTCATCCTGGTCGACGCGACGCCCGAGCTGGCGTCGACGGCGATCACCCGGCTGACCCGCACGCTCGACCGGCTCGTCGAGAAGGGCAAGCTGACCGGCGAGGTCCGCGACGCGGCGCGCGAGCGCCTGCACGCCGGCGACGGCCACGCGGCGCTCCGCGACCGCGAGTTCGTCATCGAGGCGGCGCCCGAGCAGGAGGCGCTCAAGCTCGGCATCTTCAAGAGCCTCGGCCAGGTGACCGGCGCCGACGCGATCCTCGCGTCGAACACGTCGTCGATCTCGATCACGAAGCTGGCGGCGGCGTCGGGCCGGCCCGAGCGGGTCGTCGGCATGCACTTCATGAACCCGGTGCCGCTCATGAAGCTGGTCGAGGTCGTCCGCGGCCTGCCGACCAGCGACGCGACCTACCAGACGACGCTCGAGCTCGCGGCGCGCTTCGGCAAGACGACGATCGCCGCGCGCGACATCCCCGGCTTCATCGTCAACCGCGTGCTCATCCCGCTGCTCAACGAGGCCTGCTACGGCCTCTACGAGGGCCTCGGCTCGGCGGCCGACATCGACACCGGCGTCAAGCTCGGCCTCAACCACCCGATGGGGCCGCTCGAGCTCGCCGACCTGATCGGCCTCGACACCGTGCTCGCGATCGCGCAGGTGCTCCACCAGGAGCTCGGCGACGACAAGTACCGGCCGTGCCCGCTGCTCCGCCAGCACGTCGCCGCCGGCTGGCTCGGCCGCAAGACCGGCCGGGGGTTCTATCGGTACGACGCGTCCGGCTCCAAGCAGTAGGGCCGTTCGAGAGAAGCCAGACCCCGAACCAGAGGCGTGACCCCCAGACGTCCCGGCGTCATGGTTGACCGTCGCTGCGCTCGCCGGGCTACGACGCGTCCGGATCCAGGGTCCGAGGCAGCAGCTCCGCCGGGCTGCCGTCGGCGATGACCTTGCCGGCGGCGAGGCGGACGACGCGGTCGGCGAGGGCGCGCGCCTCGGCGAGCGAGTGGGTGACCGCGATCATCGGCACCGGCGTCTCGTCGGCGAGCCGGCGGACCAGCGCGATGATCGACCGCTTGAGCTCGGGGTCGAGCGCCGAGAACGGCTCGTCGAACAGCACGACCGCCGGGTCGACGGCGAGCGCGCGGGCGAGCGCGACCCGCTGCGCCTCGCCGCCCGAGAAGGTGCGCGGCCGGCGGCCGACCAGGTGCGCCACGCCGAGGTGGTCGAGCAGCGCGTCGGCGGCGGCGGCCCGCTCGACCCACGGCCGCCGCCGGTCCATCGGGTACATGACGTTCCTGCGCGCGTCGAGGTGGGGGAACAGCGCGAGGTGCTGGAACAGGTACGCGACCCGGCGGGTGTGGATCGGCCGGCACAGCCCGCGCGCGGTGTCGAGCCAGAGGTCGTGGCCGTGGGTGACCCGCCCGCGCGCCGGCGTGACCAGGCCGGCGATCACGCCGAGCAGCGTGCTCTTGCCGGCGCCCGACGGGCCGAGCACGCAGGTGATGCCGTGGCCGAACGCGAGGTCGACCTCGAGCGCGGGCGCCGG
>DASZXE010000023.1:0-5169 GCA_035546475.1 Kofleriaceae bacterium | reverse complement strand
CGGCGTTGCGTGCGACTCGGGCGCGCTCGGCGTCGGCGGCGTGCTGTGGTTCGATCTCTACCAGGACGGCGAGATCGCGAGCGGCGCGCGGCTGGTCTCGGCCGATGACGGCGTGGCGGCGATCCGCCACCTGGACGAGGTCGACCTGACCGAGATCGTCGGCGTCGCGCCGGGCAACACCGAGCTGATCATGCTCGACGAGCAAGGCAACGACGTCGCGGAGCTCCCGATCGTCGTGCAGCCGGTGACCGAGGTGCGGTTCGATGCAGGCGTGACCGCGATCGACGGACCGTTCGTCGACCCGCAGCACAATGCCGCGTATGGCGTGCCCGCCGGCGCGCGGTTCGCGGTGACGCTCGATCCGTTCGTCGGCCCGGCGCGGTCGATCGGTACACACTATTTCGAGGCGAGCCTCGACGGCGAGCGCTACGACGCGTGCTTCGACCTGTATTGCCAAGGCCCGACGTTCTACGACGGCATTCCGTTCCAGCTCGATGCGGCCGAGCACGTGCTCGAGCTGCACTCGCTCGACGGTGGCCGCGACTTCTCGTACACGCTCAGCGCGCGCTAGCTACTTGGTCACGCCGCGGGGCAGCAGCAGCCAGTAGCGGCCGGGGCCACCCGTGCGGCCTGCGAGGTCGACCGCCGTCGCGTCGTCGCCCCAGAACAGGTCGGCGCGAACCGGTCCGCGGATGCCGCCGCCGGTGTCCTGCGCGATCACCAGGTGGCGCCACGGCGCGGTGCCCGGCGCGTCGGGCCGGGGCGCGCGGGTGTCGACCCACAGCGGCGTCGACGCCGCGATGTACGCGCGATCGACCGCCGCCGAGCGCTGGTTGGTGAGCACGACGCCCTGCGAGCCGAGCGCGCCGCCCTCGTCGCCGAGCGTGAAGAAGACCTGCGACGGGTTGCCGTCGGCGAGCTCGGCGAGGCCGGGCAGGTCGCGCTGCAGCTCCGCGCGGATGCCCTGCATCGTGCCCTGGCCGCGCGGGAGCCGGCCGCGCGCGCGCAGGAGCCGCGCGATGCCGACGTACGGCCGGCCGTTCTTGCCGGCGAACTGGATCCACGCCGTCGAGCCGTCGTCGAGCGTGGCCTTGCCCGAGCCCTGGATCTCGAGGAAGAGCGCGTCGATCGGATCGTCGAGCCAGAGGAGCTCGAGGCCCTGGCCGGCGAGCGCGCCGCGGCGGATCTCGGCGCGCGTCGGGAACGGCACCAGCGCGCCGGTCGCGGGATCGAGCCGGCCCCAGATGCGGCGGCCGCGCGCGTCGGGCAGGAAGCGCGCGAGGTCGACCATGACGAGGTCGCGCGGCCGCGCGTAGATCGGCGTCTGGTACTGATCGTGGCGCGTGCGCGACGCGCGGACCGGCTGCACGTGGTAGGCGGTCATCTTGCCGACGGCGCCGGTCGACGACGCGGCGAGCCACGGGCGGGTCTCGGCCTCGAGCACGCTGCGCGCGGCGGTGTCGTCGGTGGTGGGGACGCGGGCGGCGGCCTTGCAGAGCGCCGTCCAGTCGCCGGCGCGGCCGAAGCGGCGGTCGACGCCGATCCAGGCGTGCGGCGGCAGCTCGGCCAGGCGCGCGCAGGACCGGCGCAGCGCGACCAGCGCGGCGGCCTGGCGGTCGTCGTCCCAGCCGGGGAGGTCCTTGAACTCCGCGGGCGACAGGTAGAGCGTGTCGGTGGCGGCGGGCGCGGGGGCGGTGCGGTCGGGATCGAACGCGACGTCGCCGCCGGCGGTCGCGCCGTCGTCGGCGGAGGCGATCACGAATGGGTCGGCGGCCGGAGGCCGAGCGTCGTGCTTGTCGTGGTCGTTGTCGTTGTCGTCGTCGTCGGCGGAGGCGGCGGCGACGGAGGCCGCGGGGACCGACGGCGCGGAGGGGGCTGGTGCGCCGGGGCCGGCGTCGGGCTGCGGTGCGGGCGCGGCGCGGCCACCGCGGCAGGCGGCGAGCGCGAGCACGGGCAGGACGACGCGGACGACGCGGACGGGCAGGGCGCGGGCAAGCACGGCGGACCTCTCGACGCTACGCGATCTACGCGCGGCGCGACCCAACTCTTCCACGCGCGTGGCCGCGGCGCCGCCCGCGGCTCAGCCGCCGCCGTGCGCGCGGAACCACGCGTCGGCGCGGGCGGCGACGTCCTCGGGGCGCTCGGCGGCGAGGAAGTGCCCGGCGCCGGCCAGCACCTCGAACCGGTAGGGCCCCGCGAAGTAGCGGTCGGCGTCGCGCTCGGCGTCGACGCCGATGCAGCCGTCGTCGGCGCCGTGCAGGTAGAGCGTCGGGACCGTCGACGGCGTGGCCGCCGGGCTGTCGCGGCGCACGCGCGCGACCGCCGGACCGAACGGGCGCAGGAGCGCGCGGTAGTAGAGCAGCGGCGCCGGCCAGCTCGCCGCGAGGCACGCGTGCAGCTCGGCCCGCAGCGCGGGTGGCAGGCGGTGGCGCGGCGACCACCGGCGCCACAGCCGATCGACGAGCGCGAAGTCGCGGGCGCGCGCGAGGCGAGGTGCGCCGGGGAGCTGGAAGAACAGCATGTACCAGCTCCGCACGACCTGCGCCGCGTCGAGCGCGCGCAGGAACGCGAGCGGATGCGGCACCGCGAGCGTGACCGCCGCGGCGACGCGCGCGCGGTGGCGGCTGCAGGCGGCGTAGGTCGCGATCGCGCCCCAGTCGTGCCCGACCAGCCGCACCGGCGCGTCGGGCGACAGCACGTCCGCCCACGCGGCGACGTCGTCGGCGAGCGTCTCGACGTCGTACGGGCCGTCGACGATCGACGGCGCGTAGCCGCGCAGCCACGGCGCCACCGCGCGGTGGCCGCGCCGCGCGAGCGCGGCGAGCAGCGACGCGAACGTCGGCGGCGCGTCGGGGAAGCCGTGGAGGACGATCACCGGCGGCGCGTCCGTGGGACCGGCGGCGAGCGCCTCGAAGCGGCCGCGCGGCGTGTCGAGGACGAGCCGCTCGACGTGCGCCGCCGGCTCGCGCTCCGGCGGCGCCGGCGCGGTCACGACGCCGACCGGGTCACGGCCGGCTCCGTGGCCGGCAGCGCGGCGGGGGCGGGCGCCTCGTCGGTGATGACCTGATGCTCGACGAGCCGCCGGTAGATGCCGCCGCGCGCCATCAGCTCGCCGTGCTGGCCGATCTCGGCGACCCGGCCGCCGTCGAGGACGACGATGCGGTCGGCGTCGCGCACCGTCGAGAGCCGGTGGGCGACCACGAGCGTCGTGCGGCCGCGCATCAGGCGGCCGAGCGCCTCCTGCACGACCGCTTCGCTGCCGGCGTCGAGGTTGCTGGTCGCCTCGTCGAGGATCAGCACGCGCGGATCGACCAGGAGCGCGCGGGCGATCGCGATGCGCTGCTTCTGGCCACCGGACAGCTTGACGCCGCGCTCGCCGATCACGGTCGCGTACCCGTCGGGGAACGACCGGATGAAGTCGTCGGCGTTGGCGTCGCGGGCCGCCTGTTCGATCGCGGCGTCGGTGGCGTCGTCGACGCCGTACGCGATGTTGTCGCGCAGCGTGCCGGCGAACAGCACCGGCTCCTGCGCCACCATCGCGGTCGCGCGGCGCAGCTCGGCGAGCGCGAGCGTGCGCACGTCGACGCCCTCGACCGTGACGCGGCCACGGTCGACGTCGAAGAAGCGGAGCAGGAGCTGGAGCACCGTCGTCTTGCCGGCGCCCGACGGGCCGACCAGCGCCACGACCTCGCCGGGCGCGATCGCCAGGTCGAACGCGCGCAGCACCGGGTGCTCCGGCCGCGACGGGTAGGCGAAGTCGACCTGCTCGAAGCGGAGCGCGCCGCCGCCGGCGGGCAGCGCGGCCGGCCGCTCGGGGTCGCGGATGCTCGGCACGGTGTCGACGATCGCGAACAGGCGCTCGGTGGCGCCGGCCGCGCGCTGCAGCGAGCCCCACAGGCTGGCGAGCTCGGCGAGCGACCCGGCCACCATGAACGTGTAGAGGAAGAACGACCCGAGCTGGCCGGGCGTGAGCTCGTCGCGGATGACCGCGTGGCCGCCGAGCCACATGACCGCCGCGATCGCGATGTAGCCGGCGGTGGTCGCCGACGAGAAGAACCACGACCGCCAGCGGGCGAGCGACAGCGCCTGCTGGAACGACCGCTCGACGCCCTCGCGGTAGCGGCGGGCCTCGTGGCGCTCGCGGACGAACGCCTGCACCGTCTGGATCGCGCCGAGCGACTCCTGGGCCTGGCCGGAGACCTTCGCCAGCTCGTCCTGCATCCGCTTGCTCATCTTGCGGATCGCGCGGCCGAAGAACACCGTCCCGAGCGTGAGCGGCGGGACGACCACCAGCATCAGCGCCGTCAGGCGCGCGTCGATGACGATCAGCAGCACGAGGCCGCCGACGAGCTGCACCGCGTTGCGGAGGGCGAGGGACAGCTCGCTGCCGACCACGCCCTCGACGACCGTCACGTCCGACGCGAGCCGGCCGACCAGCTCGCCGGTGCGGCGCTCGTGGAACCAGCCGAGCGGCAGCGTCACGATGCGGTCGAACGTCATCGCCCGCAGGTCGGCCACGACGCGCTCGCCCAGCCAGCTCATGGAGTAGTGGCGGATCCACACCAGCACGGCATGGACGAGGAACACGCCGATGAGGACGAGCACGATGCGGTCGAGGTCGCCGGTCGACCGGTTCGCCATCCCGGCGTCGACCACGTAACCGGCGACCTTCGGGTACGCGAGCGACAGCAGCGACGCCGCCAGCAGCGTCGAGACCGCGACCGCGAACCGGCCGCGGTGCGGCCGCAGGAGCGCCAGCAGCCGGGTCAGCACCCCCAGGCGGGCGCGCTCGCCGGCCACCATCCCATCGGCGGCGGATTCGATCGAGTCGCTCAGGCCATCCAGCCTAGCAGCAACGCGCCCCTCCGCCGGCCCCCGGCTGGTGTCAGCCACCTGCGCCGCGCCCCGGCTGGTGTCAGCCACCGCCCCGCGCCGAGGCCGGTGTCAGCCACCGCTCCGCGCCCAGGCTGGTGTCAGCCACCGGCGCCGCGCCGAGGCTGGTGTCAGCCACCTGCCCGCGCCCGCGCGCGGGCTGGTGTCAGCCACCGGCGCGCGCCCAGGCTGGTGTCAGCCACCGGCGCGCGCCCAGGCTGGTGTCAGCCACCGCCCCGCGCCCCGGCTGGTGTCAGCCACCCCCCCCCCGCCCCGGCTGGTGTCAGCCACCGCCCC
>DASZXE010000022.1:0-14004 GCA_035546475.1 Kofleriaceae bacterium | reverse complement strand
CCGGCGCCCGCGTCGTGGCCGTCGCCGAAGCCGGCGCCCGCGTCGTGGCCGTCGCCGAAGCCGGCGCCCGCGTCGTGGCCGTCGCCGAAGCCGGCGCCCGCGTCGGCGCCTGCGCCGTAGTCGCCGCCGTGATCGCCACCGCCGTAGTCGCCGCCGTGATCGGCGCCTGCGCCGTAGTCACCACCGTGATCACCGCCGCCGTAGTCACCACCGTGATCGGCGCCCGCGCCGTAGTCGCCGCCGTGATCGCCACCGCCGTAGTCGCCGCCACCACCGTAGTCGCCGCCACCGGCTCCGTAGTCGCCGCCTCCTCCGAAATCGCCACCTCCGCCGAAGTCACCGCCACCGTCGTCGCCGCCGGTGATGAGGTCGAGGAGGTCACGGGAGAGCTCGATGCGGGCCATGGGATGCTCCAGCGGTGGCGGGCGAGAAGGCGGGATGGAGGGAGGCGTGCCGGGCCAACGCCCATTGCGAAGGCGATGCCAGCCCGGACCCCGCGTAACTCCTCGCCTGCCGCGCGCCCCGGCGAGGAGCGCGAACCCCAGATCGAGGCCCCCGCACTACAGTTCGCGCCGCCGCACGCGGCCGCGACGGGCGCTACCAGGAGCCGTTGACGGCGCTCGCGTCGGGCTCGCCGGCCGCGACGCGCTCGTCGTTCGTCGTGCCCTGCCCGGCGACCGGCGCCGCGATCGGCGTCACCACCGGACGGCCCGCCAGATCGATGACCTTCGGCCGCGCGCGCGGCGGGCCGACCGGCGGCACCAGCCGGGCCACCACCACGCCGTTGCGCTGGATCGCGATCTCCTCGCCGGCCTCCACGGCAGCGAGCAACTCGGCGATCGCTCCGCCGGCCTCGTTCACGCTGACGGCACGCATGGGCACGTCTTGCATATCGAGCCCTCGGCGGCGAATCAAGGGGCGGGTGGGGTATCACCCCTCCAGGATCACGCGCCGTGGAGCTCGCGCAGCAGCGTGTACGAGCGGCGGCGCGCCTCCGGATCGGGCACCGCGCAGAGCACCATCAGCTCGTCGACGCGCGTCGCAGCGAGCAGCGCGCCGAGCTGCGCGCGCACCGACGCCGGGCCGCCGACCACGTTGGCGGCGAGCCAGCTCTCCGCGAACGCGCGCTCGTCCGGTGTCCACGGATAGGCCTCGGCGTCCTCGACGGTCGGGTAGAGGCCGGGGCGCCCGCGCCGGAGGTTCAGGAACGCGAGCGCGCTCGGCAGCGCGAGGCGGTGGGCCTCCTCGTCGGTGTCGGCGACGACGACGATCGCGCCGATCATCGCGTGAGGCGCCGGCGCCGCGGCGGACGGGAGGAAGCCCTCACGGTAGAGCGCGAGCGCGGGCAGCGTGTTGCGCTGGCTGAAGTGGTGCGCGAACGCGAACGGCAGGCCCAGGCGGGCGGCGAGGCGCGCGCCGTAGTCGCTCGACCCGAGGATCCAGATCGGCGGCTCGTGCCCGACGGCGGGCACGGCGTGGATCGCCTCGTGGGGGTGACCTGCCGGAAACCTCCCGCGGAAGAAGGCCCAGAGCTCGCCGAGCAGCTCGCCGAGATCGTCGCCCGCGCGACCCGATCGGCGGAGCGCCGCGGCGGTCACGAGGTCGGTGCCGGGCGCGCGCCCGATGCCGAGATCGATGCGCCCGGGGAACAGCGCCTCGAGCGTGCCGAACTGCTCCGCGATCGCGAGCGGCGCGTGGTTCGGCAGCATCACGCCGCCGGCGCCGACGCGGATCGTCGACGTCGCGGCGGCGACGTGGCCGATGATCACCGCGGGCGCCGACGAGGCGATGCCCGGCATGCCGTGGTGCTCGGCGAACCAGTAGCGGCGGAAGCCGAGGCCCTCGACGTGGCGGGCGAGCTCGACGCTCTCGGCGAGCGCCTCGCCCGCGCTGCCTCCGCGCCGGATCGGCACCAGGTCGAGCACGGACAGCGGGATGGCCATCGCTCCAAGAGTGACGGGCAACCGCGCCGATGGCGAGCGCCGGCGGTGGGCAGGTCGCGCGGGACGCGCCATCCTTCAGGCAAGGCCGCGTGGCCAGGAGGACAGGCGATGATCACGGATCTCACCGAAGCGGATCTCCCGTTGCTCGACCAGGTGATCGGCCTGCACCTCAAGGGGCTGCTGGCCGAGATCGCGGACGCCGACGACCGCGCCTACCGCGAGGAGCTGCGCAAGCGGCACGAGCAGCTCGACGACCTTCGCCACCGCCTGCGCCGCCGCGCCTGACGCGCGATCAGACCGGGGCCGGGGCCGGCAGCTCCGTCGATGCCGGGTCCTCGTCGCCGGCGGCAGCCGCGGCCCTCGCCTCGGCGGGCGCGAGCGCGTGCAGGTCGAGGTAGACGTGCTTGATCGCCGCGTCGACGTCGCGGATCGTGCGCTCGAGGCAGCCGGCGGCCCGGTTGAGCTCGGGCGCTGACAGCGACGGCTCGAACGCGACGTCGAGGGCGACCAGCAGCTCGTGCGGCCCGAGGTGCATCGTGAGCACGCGATTGAGCCTCGCGAGGCCCGGCGTCTGCTCCGCGCGGTTGCGGATGCTGCGGACGACGCCGCGCATCGCGCTCTCGCCGATCAGGAGGCCGCGCGTCTCGTAGGCGAGCAGGGTGGCGACCGTGGCGAGCACGAGGCCGATCGCGACCGAGGCGGCGCCGTCGTAGACCGCCGAGCCGAGCAGGTGGCCGAGCGTCACGCCGGCGGCGGCGAAGGCGAGGCCGATGAGCGCGGCCCCGTCCTCGAGCACGACGACGAACGCGGCCGGATCCTTCGTCCGGTGGAAGGCCTCGAACAGGCCGCCCTCGCCGCCGTGCTCGCGCCGGTAGTCCCGGTAGTGGCGCCACGCGATCGCGAACGAGCCGCTCTCGAACGCCGCGGCGGCGCCGATGACGACGAGGTTGAGCTGCCAGCCGATCGCCTCGCGCGGGTGCTGGATGCGCGCGATGCCCTCGTACGTCGAGACGCCGCCGCCGACGGAGAAGACCAGCATGCCGACGATGAGCGTCCAGAAGTACAGCTCCTTGCCGTGACCGAACGGGTGGGCCTGATCGGGCGGCCGCCGCGCGAGGGCGGTGCCGACCAGCATCAGCGCGCCGTCGCCGGTGTCGACGATCGAGTGGATCGCCTCGGCGAGCATCGCCGAGCTGTGGCTCCACGCGGCGGCGCCGACCTTGGTGAGGGCGATGGCGACGTTGGCGGCCATCGCCGCGTAGAACGTCACTCGCGAGGAGGCCATTCTCCTCGAGAGTGCAAGAAGCGCGCGCAGGCCGGCGGCGCGCGGGTGGCGGCCTCGCGTAGGATGGGGCCGGTGAGGACGCTCCTGTGGCCGACGCTGCTGCTGTTCATCGGGTGCGCGGGTGCGGCGACGCCCGCCGTGCGCCAGCCCACCGAACCGACCGGGACCGCGCCCGCGGAGGCGCCGCACTGCGACGCCGCCCAGCTCGCGATCAGCCGTGAAGCCGACGCGCGCGCGGCGCCGCAGAGCATCGCCGCCCACCTGGCGAAGAACTTCGCCGACGGGCGGGTCTCGTGGCTGATGAAGGACACCAGCTACGAGGCGTACATCGTCACGCCGAAGGCGCAGCACTGGGGGCGCTGCAACGATCGCGGCTGCTTCCTGTTCGCGGCGCCGGCGGCGGTCATCCACGCGGCGGTCGACGCGTCGATGCACGGCGGCCACCACGACGCCGCCGCGCTCGGCAAGGCCCTCGGCCTGCCGGCCGCGAACCTCGACGGCCCGCTGCGGATGATGACGCTCGACCACACGACGTCGGGCGCGTGCACGCGGCTGCCGGTCGAGAGCGACCCGGGCGCGTACGCGTGCAAGACGCCCGACGACACCGACTGCTTCGAGTTCGGCGGCTACACGTCGGGCGGCGTGCCGGAGCTGATGGTGATCGACGCCGCCGTCGACGAGACGCAGATCGAGCAGGTGCCGTAGGCGGGCCGTCGGCGGGCGGCGGCCGCCGCGCGGTCAGCGCAGGCGGAAGCCGACGCTGCCGCGGACCTGCAGGCCGCCCGTCGCTCGCGGCTCGCGATGGCGCACGTGGCGCTCGCCGCGGTCGAGGCCGCCGCCGGTGCGATCGTACAGCGCGCGGCGGTCGCGGCCGGCGTCGCTGGCGAGGCCGAGCACCTGCACGTGCGCGGTCTCGAGCGCGCGCCAGTACGGGCCGCGGTTGGCGTAGTCGAGGATGAGCATCTTCACCGGCTCGCCGCGGTCGGGCACGTCGACGTCGACCGACTGGCCGGGGAGGAGCCGCTCGCGGATCGGCGCGTCCTCGATGTGGCCGTCGGCGAACTGCACGCGCACGCCGTCGAGGGCGACCGCGCCGTCGCGGGCGCGCAGCTCGAGGCGATCGAGGCGCGTGCCGGGCGCCACCGGCACGTAGTCGTCGGCGTCGTGGACGTGGGTGCCGACGTCGCCGAGCTGGATCCAGCCGAGGTCCGGGGTCGACGCGCCACGGTAGTGGTCGGCGAACGCGACCGACGGGGCGGCGGCACCGACGGCGAGCAGGGCGGCGAACGAGAGCTTCTTGATGCTGAGCACGGGATACTCCTGTGGTTGCGTGGACGAGCGCTCGCCGCGCCGCCGCGTGCGCGACGCACCTGTGGCGGTCCGGGGCGGCCCGTGGCGGGCCGCATCGCGGCTGGTGCTGCCGGCGTCGAGCGCCGTCATCACCGCGAGCTTGGTGGTGAGACGGGGGCCGGTCGCCGCGATTCAAGCGGCCATCGAGAAGGTCAGTCAGCCAGCAACACGGCAGTCTTGCGCGCCGTGCGCGAATGACAATCATCCGCGCGCGCGGAGCAGCGCCCGAAAATGCCGGCGCCGGCCGGACCCCGCGAAGGAGCCCTGGCCGGCGCCGGGAGAGACGTGGCGGGGGTCGCTACGGCACCTGCACGCGGACGCCGCCGCGGATCTCGAAGTGCGGGCGCTCCTGGCCCGGCGCGGTCTCGATCGTGCGGCGGTCGCGGTCGTGGTCGCGGTCGTGGTCGCGGTCGTGGTCGCGATACCGATCGTGGTCGCGGTACCCGTCGCGGTCCCGGTCGCTGCGATGGTCGTCCGCCGCGAGGCCGAGGATCTCGACGTGCGCGGTCTCTCGCGCGCGCCAGTACGGGCCGCGGTTGCCGTAGTCGAGGACGAGCATCTTGATCCGCTCGCCCGAGCCGGGCAGGTCGATCGTCAGCGCCTCACCCGGGCGGATGCGGCGGTGGACCTCCTTGAAGTCCTGCCGGCCGTCCTCGTACTGGATGCGGACGCCGTCGAGAGCGACCGGCGTGCCGCTGGCGCGGAGCTGGATCGCGTCGAGGCGATCGGCCGGCTGCACGGGCACGTAGTCGTCCTGATCGTGGGCGTGGGTGCCGACGGCCCCCAGCCGCATCCAGCCGTGGCCCGAGTGCGGATCGGCGAGCGCCCGGCCCGGCGCCGCGGCGCCGAGTGCGAGCAGGGCAATGAATGACAGCTTGGACTTGGTCAACATGGCAATCACTCCTTGGCTCGTGGTCATTGCAGGTCCCGGGCCGGGCCGCCCCGCGCATGTCGATCCGCGCACCTGCGCGGCGATGAGCGCGCCTCTCCCCGACACGCCCGGCCGCGCGGCGAGGCGATCCGGCCGCGGGCGCGAGCACCTCGGGACGGCCGTCACGCACCGTGCGCGCGCGAGCCGACGCACTCGGCCTTCCTGGCACGCGATGTGCTCTCTAGAAGATGCACGTTGCTCCTGCTGCCCGTGCTCGCGGCCCTCACCTGCCCGGATCCCGTGCCGATCTTCCACGACGGCGCCCGCGAGGGGCAGATCTGCACCGATATCGCCGCGCAGACCGGCTACACCGTGCTCGACCTCGGGCCCGACTGGACGCCGGCCGCGCTCGCGCCCGGTCCCGACGGCGTCGCGCCGGCCTACCGCGCGACGTACCTGGCGATCGCGCAGGGTCGCCTCGACGACGCCGGCGACGAGGGCGTCCGCGCGAAGGCCGACGGCGGCCTCGAGGTCTTCGGCTTCGTCCCGACCTTCGAGCGGGTCGCGGCCCGCCTCGCCGACGACGGGCGCCACCGCTGCCACGACGCGATCGACGACGCGGCGCTCACCGGGCTCGCCACCGACATCCGCGAGCAGCCGAAGGCCGTCGCCGCCGCGCGGGTCACGTTCGCGCGCAACCTCCGCGCCGGCCTCGAGCGCGAGCGCGTGCGCAAGCACCTGCCGGACGTCGACGCGCTCGCCGCCCTCGACCGCGGCCACGCCCGCCGGGTCGCGCGCCTGCACGCCGCCGAGCAGTACGTCGGCGCCATCCGCGCGGCCCAGGCGCACCTCGTCTGCGAGGGCCTGCTCGCGCCGCGCCAGGTCGACGGCCGCTACACCTGGCAGACCGCGCTCGCCGTCCTCGCCTTCCAGCGCTCGAACGAGCTGGTCCCGCGCGGCCACCTCGACGCCGACACCCGCGCGCTCCTCGCCGACGACAGCCGCATGGTCGACTACCGCACCGCCCTGCGCGCGCTGCGCGAGCGGGTCGTCTCCGCCACCGGGCTCATCGAGGACGGCAGCGCCGGCGCCGGCAACACGCCGGTCATGGGCCAGCGGCTCGCCGCCGCCGCCTGGTCGCAGGTCCTCGGCCACGCGCCGCTGCCCGACGCCGCGCCGGACCTCGTCGACGCCGCGACCGACGCCGCCGCCCGCGCGCTCGGCTGGACCGATCCCGCGACGACGCTCGCCGCGCTGCGCGTCGCGCCGCCACGCGCCGCGGTCGTGCTGCCTCCGCCGCCGCCGTACCACGCGTCGCACATGGACCTCGCCGTCGAGATCGATCGCGGCGACGTCTGGTACGACCTGCACCCGCGCGCGCACCACGCGAGCTACCGGCCGTCGCTCACGCTCTACGCGTTCGACCACATGCGGCGCATCCCGCTCGTCCGCTGGCCGACGACGATCGGCGGCTGGAAGAAGGAGCTGCACGGCCGCTGGCACGAGGTCGATCGCTGGATGGAGTCGCCGGTCGGCCCGCGCGTGTGGCGCGAGCTGTACGTCGCGCCGGCGTGGCTCGCGCCCGACACGACGCCGGATCGCGACCTCGTCCACTCGATCGGCCACAGCAACACGCTCGCGACCGACCTCCTCGGGCCCAGCTACCGCTCGGCGTACGGCCTGCTCATGCTCGTGCACGAGAAGGAGGTCTTCACCCGCCGCGGCACCCGCTTCCTCGACGAGCGCGTCCGGACCCACGGCTCCGGCAGCATCACGTCGATCTTCGACGGCCACAGCCACGGCTGTCACCGGCTGGCGCCGCTGTACGCGCTGC
Organism: Kofleriaceae bacterium; assembly: GCA_035546475.1. GTDB lineage: Bacteria > Myxococcota_A > Polyangia > Haliangiales > Haliangiaceae > UBA2376. Next base: position 6,721 of record DASZXE010000022.1, on the reverse strand, counting down.
GCCTCGGCGGGTTCCTGCTCGCCCACCGCGATCACGTGCGCCGCGGCGAGCAGCGCACCTGGTTCACCCGCAGGGTCCACTACCACGGCGACTTCACGGCGCACGTGACGTCGCGCGGCTACCTCGTCGAGCTGACGCCGCCCGTGCCGGTCAACGTGCTGCCGGGCCGCATCCGGTCGGCGCGCAAGACGCCGCCCCAGTACCACGACGCGCTACCCTGAGCGCGATGGGCCACTGCCTCGAGCTCGATCGCGTCCTGCCGGGACGCCGGCCGGCCGGACGCCCCGCCGGCTACCAGCGCTGGCGCGAGCTGGCGTTCGTCCACTGGTCGTTCCCCGCCGACGCGGTGCGCGCGCTGGTGCCGCGCTCGCTCGAGCTCGACCTGTGGGACGGCCGCGCGTGGGTCGGGCTGGTGCCGTTCCGCATGGAGGCGACCCGGAGCCGGTGGATGCCGCGCTTCCTCGGCCTCGACTTCCTCGAGACGAACCTGCGCACGTACGTCCACGCGGGCGGCATGCCGGGCGTCTACTTCTTCTCGCTGGAGGCGAGCTCGTGGCTCGCGGTCAAGGCGGCGCGGTTCGCGTGGGGGCTGCCGTACTTCCACGCGCGGATGGACGTCGAGCGGGTCGGCGCGCGCGTGACGTACGCGTCGCGCCGGCGCAAGCCCGCCGGAGCCGGTGGCGCGGCGGCCCTCGAGCTCGCCTACGACGTCGGCGACCCGCTGGGGCCGTCGGAGGTCGGCACGCTGCAGCACTTCCTCGTCGAGCGGTACCACCTGTTCGTCGAGAAGAAGGGCCGGCTGCGGCGCGGGCAGGTACACCACGCGCCGTACCCGGTACGGTCGGCGACGATCGCGTCGAGGTCCGAGGGGCTGCTCGCGGCGGCCGGGCTGCCCGGCGGCGCGAAGCTCGAGACGGTCCACTACTCGGACGGCGTCGAGGTCGAGGTGTTCGGCCCGTATCACGACGTGTGACCGCTCGGCGGCCTCCTCCGCGACGGCGGCGACGGCCGCGCGCTCGTCCGCGGCTCGACGGCCCCCGGGCGAGGTCTCCTCTACTTGCTGCCCGCCGCACCCTGCTCGCGCGGGCCCCCGGGCTCGCGCCGCACGCGCGGCGCCGCCAGGTCGAGCTCGACGACGACCTCGTGCTCGCGGTAGTCGTCGCGCAGCGGCACGCACGGCTCCGGCTGCTCGACGCCGTCGACGACCACGCGGGTCGCCCCGGTCCGGTCGCGCACGCGCAGGTGATAGCGCGTCTCGCGGTACCGGTACTCGACCTCGAAGCCGTCCCAGCCCGCCGGCACCAGCGGCTCGATCCACAGCTTCTCGACGTCGAGCCGCAGCCCGAGCAGCGACTCGACGACGAGCCGGTACATCCACCCGGCCGACCCGGTGTACCAGGTCCACCCGCCGCGCCCCGCGTGCTGCGGGTTCGTGTAGACGTCCGCCGCCACCACGTACGGCTCGACCTGGTAGACGCCGATCGCGCGCGGGCTGTCGCCGTGGTGCACCGGGTTGATCATCCCGAACAGCTCCCACGCGCGCTCGCGCTCGCCCGCGGCCGCGAACGCCATCACCGCCCACACCGCCGCGTGCGTGTACTGCCCGCCGTTCTCGCGCACGCCCGGCACGTAGCCCTTGATGTAGCCCGGCCGCAGCGCCGACCGATCGAACGCCGGCTCGAAGAGCTGCACGAGCCCGAGGTCGCGGCGGACCAGCCGGGCGTCGACCTCGGCGAGCGCCTGCCGCGCGCGCGCCGGATCGCCGACGCCGGCCAGCACCGCCCAGCTCTGCGGCAGCGAGTCGATCTTGCACTCGTCGTTCTCCGCCGAGCCGAGCGGCGTGCCGTCGTCGAAGTAGGCGCGCCGGTACCAGGCGCCGTCCCACGCGTGGTCGGCGATCGCGGCCTCGAGCGCGCGCGCCGACTCCTCGCAGCGGCCGGCGAACGCGACGTCGCCGCGCGCCTTCGCGAGGCCGCCGAACTGCACCAGCACGTCGTGGAGGAAGAAGGCCAGCCACACGCTCTCGCCCTTGCCGTGGGCGCCGACCAGGTTCATGCCGTCGTTCCAGTCGCCGGCGCCCATCAGCGGCAGGCCGTGCGCGCCGAAGCGCAGCCCGTGCTCGATCGCGCGCACGCAGTGGTCGTAGAGCGTCGCCGACTCCTCCGAGCGCGCCGGCAGGTCGTAGTAGCTCTCCTCGTCGTCCTTGACCTGGCGGCCCTCGATGAAGCCGACCCGCACGTCGAGCACGCCGGTGTCGCCGATCGCGGTCACGTAGCGCGCGACCGCGTACGGCAGCCACAGGTAGTCGTCGGAGATGTGAGTGCGCACGCCGCGGCCCTGCGGCGGGTGCCACCAGTGCTGGACGTCGCCCTGCGGGAACTGGCGGGCGGCCGCGCGCAGGAGCTGCTCGCGGAGGAGCGCCGGCTCGGCGTGGACGAGCGCCATCGCGTCCTGGAGCTGATCGCGGAAGCCGAACGCGCCGCCCGACTGGTAGAAGCCGCTGCGCGCCCACAGCCGGCAGCCGAGCACCTGGTAGAGCAGCCAGCCGTTGGCGAGGACGTCGAGCGCCGGCTCCGGCGTGCGCACGGTGACCGCGCCGAGCGTGCGCCGCCAGTGGCCGCGCACGCCCTCGAGCGCGGCGCGGGCCGGCCCGGTGCCGCGGAAGCGCTGGATCAGGTTGCGCGCGTCGGCGAGGTCGCGGCCGGAGCCGAACGTGAAGACGACCTCGCGCTCCTGCCCGTCGGCGAGCTCGACGACCGTCTGCATCGCCAGGCACGGATCGTAGCCGGCGCCGACGGTGCCGCTCAGCCGGGTCGCCGCCAGCCCGACCGGGCGCGCCGGCGTGCCGTTGCGGCCGAGGAACGCGGTCCGGTCGCCGGTGACCGAGCGGGCGTCCTCGCTGCAGTCGAGGAAGGCGACCCGCGCGGCGAGCTCGCTGTTGTAGGCGTTGCGCCCGAGGAGGCCGCGGCTGCGGCCGTCGAGCTCGGTGACGACGTGCGGCCGCTGCGCCGCCTGGCTGGTGCCGAGCACCAGCTCGGCGTAGCCGGTGATCGAGATCCGCCGCGCGCGCCCCGACAGGTTGCGCAGGCGGAAGGCGCCGAACTTCACCGGCGCGTCGGCGGCGACGAAGACGGTCAGCTCGCTGGCGATGCCGCCGTGGGTCACCTCGAAGACGCTGTAGCCGAAGCCGTGGCGCGACACGTAGCCGGCGTCCGCCGGCGCCGGCAAGGGCGTCGGCGACCAGACCCGGCCGTCCTCCTCGTCGCGCAGGTAGAACGCCTCGCCGCTCGCGTCGCCGACGGCGTCGTTGTGCCACGGCGTCAGCCGGTAGCTCTGCGCGTTCTCGCACCAGGTGTAGGCGCCGCCGCTCTCGCTGACGACCGTGCCGAACCACGGGTTCGCGAGGACGTTGCACCACGGCGCCGGCGTCGGCCGGTCGCGGCTGGTGACGATCACGTACTCGTCGCCGGCGCGCGAGAAGCCGCCGAAGCCGTTCCACGCGGCGAGGTCGGTGCGCTCGGCGGGCGCCGTCGCCACCGGCCGCACCTGCAGCGGCGCCGCCGCCAGCTTGTCGGCGCCCGGCACCAGCCCGGCGAACGGCTCGGTGCGCGCCTTGCGATCGAGGTGCTCGCCGAGCGAGCCGGCGGTGTCGCTGACGATCACGCGCGCGACCGTCTGCATGAGGACCTTGTCGTCCTCGGAGATCTGCTCGCTGCGGCGCACGAAGATGCCGCCCGGCTTGTCGAGCAGCGCGGCGTCGGCGACCGCGCCGATGACCGACATGATCTCGTCCTGCAGCACCTGCCGGTAGCCCGACGGGTCCTCGTTCCAGATGACCAGATCGGCCGACAGCCCCTTGAGCCGCCAGTAGGTGTGCGCCTTGACCAGGTGGCGGACCAGCTCGATGCGGGCGACGTCCGCGATCCGGACGAGCACGATCGGCAGGTCGCCGGAGATCGCGTACGGCCACAGGCCGGCCTGGCCGACCCGGTTGCGCGCGATCACGCTGCGCGGCGCGCGCAAGGTCGGGTTCGCGTAGAGCACGCTGCCGGCCAGCCGCTCGTAGAGCTGGATGTCGAGGTTCGACGCCTCGACGTGGCGCTGCACGACCCGGCTGTGGGTGCGGGCCAGCTCGAGCAGGCGGTCGGGCGCGTGGCGGTCGCGGTACTTCTCGATCAGGCGCAGCGCGCCGTCGCGGGCCTCGGCGACGCCGGTCGCCAGGTGGAAGCGCGCGGTCTCGTCGGGCGCGAGCGTGAGCCGCCCGCGCAACGCGACGATCGGATCGAGCACCGAGCCGGCGCTGTCGCCGAGCCGCTCGCGGTAGAGCGCGAGCGGATCGCACGGCGTCCGGCAGCGGCCGACGAAGGCGGCGCGCGACGTCTCGTACGAGACCTCGCCGGCCGCGGTGCCGTCGACGACGATCAGGTGGAACATCCACGGCGGCTGCTCGTCGCCGGAGCGCGGCCGCCGGGTGGCGAGGATTGCCTGGTGGTCGCGCACCAGCTCCGTCTGCACGAACAGGTTGCTGAACGCCGGGTGGGCGGCGTCGGCCGCCGCCTGCGTCATCACCACCTCGGCGTAGCTGGTCAGCTCGATCGTCCGCGCGACCTTGCCGCGGTTGCAGAGCGTCACCCGCCGCAGCTCGACGTCGTCCTCGGGCGACACCGCGATCTCGACGTGCGTCTCGATCGACGCGTCGGTGCGGCGGAACTCGGCGCGGCCCGCCGAGTAGATCGCCTCGTAGCGCTCGGCGCGGACCAGCGTCGGCTGGTGGGCGACCGACCAGAAGCGGCCGCTGTCGACGTCGCGCAGGTAGCCGAACGCGCCCCACGCGTCGCGGGTCGGGTCCTCGTGCCAGCGGGTGACCGCGACGTCCTTCCACCGGCTGTAGCCGCCGCCGGCGGCGGTGATCGCGACGTGGTAGGTGCCGTTCGACAGCAGGTGCACCTCGGGCGCGCGCGTGCTCGGGCTGGTGAAGACGCGGAGGTCGTGCTCGCCCTCGGCGGCGGCGGTGATCATCGTCGCCACCTCTGCCGGGTGCGGCGTGATCGCGGGCGCGCGCGGCACCCGCTCCTGCAAGAGCAGCTCGGTCGCGCGCACCGCCGGATCGGCGGCGAACCGCCGCTGCATCGGCCGGTCGAGCAGCACGTAGGCGAGCGACAGCATCGTCATGCCCTGGTGGTGGGCCATGAACGACTTCACGGTCACCCGCTCGGCGCCCGACGGCAGCCGGCCCGGCGTGTAGTCGATCGCCTCGTAGAAGCCGTGGGGGCCGAGCTGCCCCTCGCCGACGAGCCGCTCGAGGTTCGCGGCGGCCGCGCGCGGCGCGACCATCAGCGCCATCGCCGTCGAGTACGGCGAGATGACCAGGTCGTCGGCGAGCCCGCGCTTGAAGCCGAGGCCGGGCACGCCGAACGCGCGATACTGGTAGTTCCGCTGGGCGTCCAGCTTGTAGTAGCCGGACTCCGACACGCCCCACGGCACGCCGCGCTCGCGGCCGTAGGCGATCTGGCTGTCGACGACGGCGCGGTAGGTGTCGTCGAGCAGCGTGCCGTCGTAGGTGCGCATCAGCAGCAGCGGCATCAGGTACTCGAACATCGAGCCGCTCCACGACAGCAGCGCCTGCCGCCCGCGCACCGACGTGAGCTGGCGGCCGAGGCTGAACCAGTGCTCCTGCGGCAGCTTGCCCTGCGCGATCGCGAGGAACGACGCCAGCCGCGCCTCCGACGCGAGCAGGTCGTAGCTCGACGCATCGAGCCGGTGGTTGGCGACGCTGTAGCCGATGCTGAGCAGGTGGCGGTCGGCGTCGTAGAGGAAGTCGTAGTCGAGATCGGCGAGCTCGCGGCAGCGGGCGGCGAGGTAGGTGAGGTCGCGCGCGCGCTCGTCGGTGCGCGCGGCGGCGACCGCCGGATCCTCGTGCGCGAGGTGCTCCAGCTCGTCGAGGTGCGCGCGCGCCTGGGCGAGGAAGGCCTGCGCCCACGCGACCGCCTCGGCGTCGCCGCGCGCCTCGATCGCCTTCACCAGCGCCTCGGCCTCGGGGACGACGCGCGCGAGCATCGCCGTCGCCTCCGGCGGCGTGCGCGGCGGCGTCGCCAGCAGCGGGCGCAGCTTCGCGATCGCGCGGGCGGCCTCGCCGGCGGGCGCCTGCTCGGCGACCAGCTCGAGCGTCGTCGCGAGCGCGCGCGCGATCGCCGGCCGCGCGGCGGGCGCCTGGTGCAGCTCGTCGAGGCCGGCGGCGAGGACGAGCAGGTTGCCGGCGAGGTTCGCGCTGTCGACCGTCGACACGTAGGTCGGCGGCAGCGGCGCCAGCGTGGTCGTCTCGTACCAGTTGTAGAGGTGGCCGCGGTACTTCTCCATCCGGTCGATCGTCGCCAGCGTGCGGCGCGTGCGCTCGATCAGCTCGGAGGCGGTGAGGTGGCCGAAGTCGTACGCGGCGAGGCTCGCGGTGAGCGACAGGCCGATGTTGGTCGGCGACGTGCGGTGGGCGACGCCGCGCGGCGGATCTTCCTGGACGTTGTCGGGCGGCAGCCAGTTGTCCTCGGCGCTGACGAACGTCGCGAAGAAGCGCCACGTGCGCCGCGTGACCCGGTGGAGGAACGCCTGCTCGCCGGCGGTGAGCGCGGGCCGCGGCGGCACCGTCGGCCGGCTCAGCCACCACGACGCCGCCGGCGCGAGCGCCCACGCGGCGACCAGCGGCGCGGCGGCGGGCAGGCCGCCCGGC
>DASZXE010000021.1:0-6672 GCA_035546475.1 Kofleriaceae bacterium | reverse complement strand
GCGCTCCGGGCGTCGGCGAGCGCCCGGCGCCGCGCCGGCGCCGCCGCCGGCTACCGCGCCACCGACGGCGGGCGCGGGAAGTCGCCGATCATCCGCACCTCGGTCGCGCCGCCGGCCTGCGTGTGCGGCGACTCGGCGGCGAGCGCGACCGCCTCGTCCAGGTCGCGGACGCGCACGAGGTAGTAGCCGAGCACCGCCTCGCGCCCCTCCGCGTACGGCCCGTCGACGACGATCGCCGCGCCGCGCCGCCGGACCGTCTTGCCGCCGCGCAAGAGCGGATCGACCGCCAACAGCTTGCCGCGCCGGTCGAGGTCCGCCGCCCAGTCGACGAACTTCTGGAAGAACGCGCGCCCGCGCTCGTCGTCGCGGAACGCGTCGGGATCGAGGCCCTCGTCGCGGAACATCAGGATCGCGAGTGCGTCGTCCATCGTCTGGCCTCCGGTCACGCCTGCGCCTGCGACGCGGCGACCGCCTTCGACACGGAGGCGCCAGGCACGTGCGGCGTGCCGGCGCCGGTCTCGACGTACGCCTTCAGGCTGGCGAGGAAGTGACGCCAGCCGCCGACGCACTGCTCGTACGGCCCGCCGAGCCGCGGGAAGCCGGCGTGGGCGAGCGCGACGTGGGTGCCGGCGCCGTCCGCCTCGAGCGCGAACGCGAGCTCGGTCCCCGACCACGCCATGCCGTTCACCTCGCGCACGCAGGTGAGCGTGACGCCGCCCTCGTCGGCGCGGTCGACGCGGAACGTCGCCGACGCGCGCGGCCCGCCGGCGCTGAACGCGTACGTGTGCTCGCGCGGGCCGATCTCGCAGTCCTGCGTCCACCAGCCGCGCACGCCCTCGGCGGTGGTGAGCGCGGCCAGCACGCGCGCGGGCGGCGCCGCGACGTCGACGGCATCGACCACCGCGCGGGTGGCGCCGACGTGCGGCGTGCCGGCGCCCGCCTCGAGGTACGCCTTCAGGCTCTCGAGGAAGTAGGGCCAGCCCTTGCTGCACATCTCGTAGACCTCGTTGCGCGCGGGGTAGCCGGCGTGGACGAGCGCGACGCGGGTGCCGTCGCCGTCGGGCGTGAGGCGGACGGTCAGCCGCGTGCCGAGCCAGTCGGGGTTGTGCGACTCGGCGACGCACGCGAGCTCGACGCCGTCGTCGCCGGCGTGCTCGACGCGCAGGGTGAACGCCATCGGCCCGGTCGGCTTGTCGAAGCGGAGCGCGAGCTCGCGGCGCGCGGGGGCGTGGGTGACGTCGCGGCTCCACCAGCCGCGCAGGCCGTCGACGGTGGTGAACGCGCGGACGACCGCGGCGGGGGTGGTGGCGATGCGGATGCCGGACTCGATGCTGAACATGGGCTTGCTTCCTGGTGGGGGCGCGGACCGTCCGCGCACGAGTCCGTCGCGCGACCCCGCACCGATCCGGACATCATCCTGCAACAGCGCGCCGCGCCTCGACAATCTCGATAAGCGGCGCGTCGGCGACGCGACCTCGTCGCCGCGCCACGCGCGCCGCGCCGCAGACGAGCGGCGATCGCTCGCCCGGCCGAACCGAAACTGTTGTAAGAAGATCTCGATGGCGATCTCCCTGGGGCTGGACGTCGCGTCCGTGTGCGGCAAGTGCAAGCAGCCGATGCCGTCGGCGGATCAGTTCTGCCCGGCGTGCGGCGCCGATCGCCACGTCGAGGCCCGCATCGCCGCGCTGGAGCTGACCCGGCTCGCCCAGGCGCGCAAGTGGATCCTCTGGATCGGCATCTGGTACGTGATCAGCGCGCTCGTCGCGTACCTGCAGCTCCAGGACCGGCTGACCCCGCGGGGCACGCTGCTCCTGTTCGGCGTCAACGTCGGCCTGTGCGCGATCCACCTCGGCCTCTACGTCTGGGCCCGGCGCGCACCGCTGGCCGCCGCGATCGTCGCGCTCATCCTGTTCGTCAGTCTCCACGTCGCCAACGCGGTGCTCGATCCCGACTCGATCGACAAGGGCATCGTGCTGAAGGTCGTCTTCGTCGCGATCCTGATCAAGGCGATCCAGGCCGGCTACCAGATCCACAGGCTGCGAAACGAGCGCGTGTGAGCGGCGCCGCCCCCGGTCAGGTCTGCGGAGTCTGCGCCGCGCCGCTGCGGCCCGCGGCGCGCTTCTGCGGCCGCTGCGGCGCCGAGCAGGGCCTCATGGTCCCGCGCGAGCAGGGCGTCGGCGAGGCGCGGCCCGCGGCCCGGCCCGCCGGCCGGCCGTTGCGCGGCCGCGGGCTGGTGGTCGCGATCGCCGGCTACTTCGCGATGCTGGTGCCGATGCTGGCGATGCTGGCCCGCGCCGGGCGGCCCACCGCCGGCGACCTCGCCACGCTCGAGGCCGCCTTCGGCGCGGTCGGGCTGATCGGCCTCGTCCTCCTCGGCCGCGACGCGCTGCGCGGCCTCGTCCCGCGCGCGCCGGCCGCCGGCGTCGCGCTCGCCGCCGCCGCCGTCACCGCCGCGATCGTCGGCGCCGTCCTGCTGGCGGCGTGGGCCGTGCCCTGGCTGTTCCTCCACGCCGACCAGGCGATGCGGGTGCGCGGCATGGGCCTCGGCCTGGCGCTGGTCTACGTCGCCGTCATCCCGGCGGTCACCGAGGAGCTCCTGTTCCGCGGCGCGATCCTCGGCGGCCTCACCGACGTCCTGACCGATCGCACCGCGCTCATCGCGTCGTCGCTGGTGTTCGCCATCGCCCACCTGTCGGTGCCGTCGATGGTGCACCTGACCGCGCTCGGGCTCGTCCTCGGCTGGCTGCGCCTGCGCTCGGGCAGCCTGTGGCCGGGCGTGCTGCTCCACGCGGCCTACAACGCGGCCCTCCTGCTCGCGCAGCGCTGAGCGCCGGCGGCGGCGCGCGTCAGGCCGGGCCGGCGGGGCGGTTGCTCACCAGGCCGTGCCGCGGGAAGACCGCGCGGAAGGTCGTGCCCTCGTCGGCGGTCGAGCGCACCGAGGTCGTGCCGCCGTGGGCGCGCACGATCTCGTGGACGATGAACAGGCCGAGGCCGACGCTGCGGGCGCGGCTGCCGGCGCGCGTGCCGCGGGTCATCGGCTGGAACAGCCGGGCCTGGACGTCGGCGGGGATCGGCGGGCCGCCGTTGTGGACGCTGATCTCGCACGCGTCGTCGGTCACGCGGGTGGTCACGGTGATCGGCACCTCCGGGTGGCCGTAGGCGACCGCGTTGGCGACCAGGTTGCCGAGGAGCTGCGCGATCCGGTTGGCGTCGGCGGTACACGTGCCGCACCCGGACGCGGTGTGCGCGACCGCGCGCTCGGGATGGGCGAGCCGCAGGTCCTCGAGCGCGTCGGCGACCACCGCGTGGATATCGACCTCGGCCGCCTCCGTCGCGAGCCCGCTGCCCAGGCGCGCCTGCGTGAAGTCGAGCAGGTCGGCGATGAGGCGCGTCGCGTGGTCGGTCGCGCGGGCCATCTGGCCGACGACGCGGCGCTGGCTCGCGTTCAGCTCGCCGCCCGCGAGCACGGCGGCGCCCATGCACAGGGTCGACATCGGGTTGCGCAGGTCGTGGCTGACGATCCCGATCATCTGCTCGGCGAGCACCGCTCGATCGTGGACCTCGGCGTGCAGCCGCGAGATCTCGGCGACGCTCTCCTCGAGCCGCCGGCGCGCGCGCAGCAGCTCCTGCTCGTAGCGGTCGCGATCGCGGGCGACGAAGCCGGCGAGCTGGTGGACGACCACGCCGCCTTCCTCGCGGCGGACGGCGTTGAGCACCACCGGCAGCGTGCTGCCGTCGCGGTGGACCAGCTCGACCTTGACCTCGGCGATCGAGCCCTGCATGCGCAGGAGCGGCGCCCAGTGGGTCTGGTAGAAGATGCGCCCGCCCACGGTGAGCAGGTCGGGCAGGCGGCGGTGGCCGATCAGCTCGTCGGCGGTCAGGCCGACCCACGCGCAGAACACCCGGTTGACCTGGCGGAAGCCGGCGTCGTCGGTGAGCTGGGCCAGGCCGCACGGCGCGGCGTCGAGCACCGCCTGCACGTCGAGCGGCGGAGCCGGCCCGGGCAGCACGCGCTACAGCCCCTGCTCGGCGAGGAACGCGTCCATCGCCGTCGCGCACGCGCCCGGCGAGCTCAGGTGCGGGCAGTGGCCGACGTTGTCGATGACCGCGAGCGTGGCGCGCGGCAGCACGCGCTGCATGTACGCGCCGACCGCCATCGGGGCGATCAGGTCGTCGTTGCACTGCACGATCAGCGTCGGCGTGGCCAGGCGCGGCAGGTGGGCGCGCAGGTCGGACAGGAACGTGACGCGCGCGAACTGCTTCGCGATCTCCGGATCGGTGCGGCAGAAGCTGTTGGTCAGCTCGACGGCGAGCTCCGGCTGGTCGGGCGCGCCCATGATCGCCGGCGCCATGTTGCTCGACCAGCCGAGGTAGTTGCTGTCGAGGGTCTCGAGCAGGGCGTCGATGTCCTCGCGGCGGAAGCCGCCGACGTAGTCGCCGTCGTTGATGTAGCAGGGCGAGGGGCCGATCATGAGCTGGGCGGCGAAGCGGCCGGGCTCGGCGAGGTCGGCGAGCAGGCCGATCATCGCGCTCACCGAGTGGCCGACGAAGATCGCCGGGCCCTGGCCGCACTCGTGGACGATCTCGAGGATGTCGTCGGCGTAGCCCTGCAGCGAGGCGTACTTGCGGCGGTCGTACGCCAGCAGATCGGAGTTGCCGGCGCCGACGAGGTCGAACGTCACGGTGCGGTAGCGGCTGGCGTAGGTGGGGCCGAGCAGGCGCCACATGTTCTGGTCGCAGCCGAAGCCGTGCGCGAAGAACATGGTGGCGGGGCCGTCGCCCTGGACGTGGACGTTGTTGCGGCGGACGACGGACATCCGCCCACCATAGCCAACTCTCGCCGGAAGGGTCGCCGCGCCGGCGCGCGCGTCAGCTCGCCGGCCGCTGCGGCGCGGGCGCGGGCGTGGTACGGCCGGTGACCGCCTGCTTGACCGCGGCCAGCCGCTCGCTCGGGATGGCGAACGCGAAGACCAGCGCGCCGAGCGTGTTCTGCTCGAGCTGGTTGGCGTCGCCGTCGGCGAACATGATCGTCGCCACCGTGTAGAAGACCTTCTCGCGCAGCGGCTGCGACGGCAGCCGGCCGGCCATGCCGAGGATGAAGTCGGAGATCTCGCCCGGCGTCCGCAGCGAGGCGATGCGCTGGGAGACGCCCTTGATCTCGGCGTGGACGATCGCCGGCTCCATCCCCCACGGCAGGGCGCCGACGACCTGATCGAAGCGGCGCAGCTCGGCGGGGCTCGCCTTGCCGTCGGCGAGGACGCCGGTGACCAGCGCCTCGAGCACGGCGAGCTTCTGGCCGTCGTCGAGCGACGCGAGGTCGGCCGCCTCGAGCTCGAGGCCCAGCTCGCGGGCGACGTTGCGCATCGGGATGCGCGCCTTGATCTGCGCCAGCGTCCGCTCGGGATCGAGGCCGAACGCCAGCACGAAGGCGCCGAGCGCGTTGCGCTCGACGATGGTGGCGACGCCGTCGGCCGCCATCACCGCGGCCATGTCGAGGACGACCTTTTCGCGCAGGGCCTGGCCGGGGATGGCGGCGGCCAGCTCGCGCAGGAACGTGGCCTTGCCGGCGTCGTCGGCGTGCGCGAGCCGCTCGCCGGTCGCGCGCGTCACCTGCTGGAGGTGGGCGCGATCCTTGCCCCACGGCAGCGCGGCGACGGTCTCCTCGAAGCGGGCGAGCTCCTCGGCGGACGGCGCGCCGTCGGCGATGAGGGCGACGAACAGCGACATCAGGACCGCGTCGCGCTGGCCGTCGTCGAGGGCGGCGAGGTCGGTGGCATCGAGAGCGAGCTGCATGAGGATCCTCCGCGGCGAGCGTAGCCGCGATGCGCCCGCGCCGCCGCCCCCGCGGCAAGCGCTTGCACGGCCACGCCGCCGCTCCGCCGGCCGCCGGCCGCCATCCATGGCCGCCGGCCGCCGATTCGCCGGGGGCGTGCGGGAAGCACGCGCGAGCGGCGCCCGGTGCGATAGAGTCGGGCGGTGAGCGAGGCGGAGCAACCCGGGGCGGCGCTCCTGGCGGTCGATGGCTTGCTGGCGCTCGTCGCCGGCGGCGCCGAGGTCGAGCTCGACGACGGCACGCGCATCGAGGTCGTCGGCGATGTCGGCGCGCTGCCGGCCGGCTCGCCGGTGCGGCTGATCGGCCGCTGGGTCGATCCGGCGGCCGCCCGGCGCCTCGAGGTCGCCGACGTCCACCTGCGCAAGCCGATCGGCGCCGCCGCGATCGAGCGCTTCCTCGGCTCGGGCTTCTTCGCCGGTGTCGGCCCCGCGGACGCGCGCGCGGTCGTCGGCCGGTTCGGCGCCGAGACGCTGCGCGTCCTCGAGACGGCGCCCGATCGCATCGGCGAGGTCGACGGCCTCGACGACGCCCGCGCCGGCGCGCTGGTCGACGGCTACGCCGCGCACTGCCACCGCCACGACGTCATGAACCTCCTGCGCGCGAGCGGCGTCGGCGGCGCGTTCGCCAGCCGCACCATCGGCGGCTCGCACGCCGACGTCATGTGGCTGCCGACCCCGCCGGCGCTGATCGAGCGCATGCTCGACGTCGCCGGCGTCACCGCCGCCGATCACGTGATCGACCTCGGCGCCGGCGATGGCGCGCTCGTGCTCGCCGCCGCCCGCCGCGGCGCCCGCGCGCTCGGCGTCGAGTCGAACGGGGCGCTGGTCGCGCTCGCCCGC
>DASZXE010000020.1:0-13523 GCA_035546475.1 Kofleriaceae bacterium | reverse complement strand
CTCCCGGGCCTTTCCACGACGATCAACGTGCCCGCTGGCTCCGTCATCCTTCTGACGACCGAAGGCGCCGTTCAGACCACTTCGACCGCCGCCACCGGATTCAGTATCGTCGATATCGCGCTCGCGATCGACAACTCGATTCCCCAGGACGGTGGCTACCAGCGCGTCATCGTCGCGAATTCGCCGGGTCTCAACCAGATCTTCGAGTCGTGGAAGATCTCGCTGGTTGTCAGCGTTCCGGCCGGGATGCACACGTTCGCCGTCGCCGCGCTCGGAAACGCAGTTCCGGCGGGAAGCGCGGATGCGACGGTCGGCGGTGCCAGTGGGGACACGCGGCAGGGTAGCCTCAGCGCGGTCGTGATCAAGCAGTAGCACTGGCCGCCATCTCAGCGGGTACGGGCCACTCCCAGCGAGGGCGCCGGTGAGACGATGGGCGGGCCGGGATCGAAGGTGACACCGGCCGGGAGGTTGATGCGGATGCGGCCAGCGCCGCCACCGCCTCCGCCACCCGAAACCATGGCATCGCCGCCGTCGCCGGCGGCGAATGTTCCCGCCCCGCCGCTACCACCGGTGCCTGCACCCATGTCTACGCCGTTGATGAGCGAGCAGTCGGGTCCCTCTGCCGGTGATTCGGACAGGAGGCCGGCACCCGATGGACCGCCATAGGAACAGCTCCCCGTCGAGCCATTGGCGACGATGGCCGCGTTCGCCGCAACGTCGAGAGCCGCCGCCTCCAGCAGGATTCCGCCACCCGCACCACCACCCGAACCTGCATTGCAGGCCGCCGGATCCGTCGCCGCGAACGGGCAACCGTGAACGTTGAACCCGACGCTGCCACCATTGGCCGAGATGCCGCCATCGGCGTCGAGCATGATGCTTCGACGTGTAGCAATCTCGATGGCGCCGCCAGCCGCGCCAGCAGGCGCGGTGACTGCCCCCTCGATCCACCCCGGCTGTCCTGCACAACCACCGCGCAGCGGGATGAGGAGCTCGTTGCCCGTGACATCGCCGCCCTTGCCGCCCATGAGCCCGTTCGCCTGGCCGCCGCGTCCACCGGTTGTCCCGAAGGCGCCACCGCCTGCGCCCCCGTGGCTCCCGGCATCGAACGCGCCCATCCTCGCGGTGCAAGAGGCAGTGGACGCGGGAAGCGATCCTGCTCCCGGCCCAGCCGGGACGAAGCCGGCCAACGTGCCCCGCGCGTCGACCGACAGGACGCCGTGAAGGCGCACGTCTCCGTCGGAGACGATCGCGAGCGCGCGGCTACCCACCACATCGACCTTCTTCGCTTCGAACGAACTGGTGACGAGGACGAACAAGTCCACCGGTTGGCTCGCCATGACCGTCGACGTGATGGGGATGTTCTGACCGGTCGATACGTCCATCAGCGTCCCGCTGTCGGTGTCGATGATGACCGGATCGGTCAGGCTGATCGGCTGCGCGGTGCGACTCTGGTCGAGGTAGGGGGCGAGGCCGTTGGAGGGGGCGAGGTCGGCGCAGCGGGTGCCGTCGGTGAAGCAGCCGAAGGGGCAGGCGGTCTGGGTGGCGTGGCCGGCGGCGTCGCAGACGGTGAGGGTGTCGTCGGCGCAGGTGGTCAGGTTCGGCATGCAGCCGGGCAGGCCGTCCTCGTCGAAGACCGCGGCGTCCTCGACGTCGCCGGGATAGTCGTACTTGCACGCGGTCGCGCCGGCGACGAGCGCGGCGAAGGTGAGCGCGGCCGTGGCGGAGCGGCAGATCGAGCGGGGCATGGTTTCCTCGCGTCAGAAACGGGTGGTGAGGACGGCGGCGAGGCCGTGCGGCGTGACGGTGGGGCGGACGGCGACGGCGTCGCGGCGGCGCGGCTTGCCGTCGAGCCAGAGGTAGATGCCGGCGCCGATCGCGGCGACGCCGACGCCCGCGGCGACCGTCGCGTAGAGGCGCTCGCGGTTGGCGTCGTCGGTCAGGTCGTGGCGGCGCGCGTCGGTCGCCGCGGCCTTCGCGTCGTCGTACGTGCCGCCGCTCTTCAGCTCGAGCGCAACGCCGGCGCCGAGGCCGATCGCGCCGACCGCCCACGCGCCGACCGCGGCCTTGCGCTCGCCGGTGAACGACGAGGACGACCCGCGCGCGGGCGCCGGCTTCACGGCAAGCGTTGGCGCGGCGGCGGCGAACTTCGGGACGTTCACCGACTGCTTGTCCTGCGCCGCTGCCACCTTGACGGTCGCGGTCCACGGCTCGTACGCAGGCGCCTTCGCTTCGATCGTGTAGGTGCCGCCGTCGACGGGCATGTCGCGGTTCCAGCTCGCCGGGTCGACGATCTCGCCGTTGCGCTTGATGACGAGGCCGTCGATGCGCGCCTCGTCGGGCACGTTGATGATGAGGAACGACAGCCGCGGCTCGAGCGCGGCGGCGCGGTCCTCGGCGACCTGGTGCAGCGTCTCCATCGCCGGCGCGTTGCGCGTCAGCCGCGCGGCCTCGACGAAGGCGCCCCACGCGCTCGCGTACTGCTGGTTCTTCTCGCGGCAGTCGGCGAGGTTCACCAGCGTGCTCGGCAGCGCGTCCTTGCGCGCGCTGCCCTCGAACGCCTCGCACGCGCGCGCGAAGTCGCCGGCCGCCATGAGCGTCTTGCCGTCGCGGAAGAGCTGTTCGGCCTCGGCCGTGGTCTCCGGTGCGGGCGACTGGGCCGCCGCCGGGCGGACGATGCCGGCGAGCGCCGTCACGCCGGCGAAGGCGATGCAGGCGAAGGACGCGCGGCGCGTGCGGCGCACGCCGGTGTGCGCGACGCGGGCAGACGACTTGTCGCCGAAGGACAGGCGCAATGAGATCCGGGCCATTTGCATCCTCTCGCCGGAGAACATCGGCCGCTGCCTCCGCCGGTTGCGTCCGACGTCGTGCGCGCGACCGAAAGATCGTGGCCCACGATCTTACAAGGATCTCGCATGCGGCAGACGCGCGTGAGGTCACCGCCGTCGGGTGAGCGCGTCGCGAGCGCGGCTCGAGGCAAGCCGAGCCGGCATCGCGGCGGGCGATGTGAGGTCGGCGACGGTTGCACGCGCGCGCGACGGTTGCCGTCGGGAGTCGAGTGACCTACCTTGTGGGACATGAAGCGCAGCAGTCGACGATGGACGTTCGTGATCGCGGCGGCGCTGCTGGCGGCGGGGTGCGCGCCGCTCGAGACGACAGGGCAGCGCGGGCTCGTCACCGATCAGACGCCGCTCGGCACGACGCGCGAGGAGGTCCGGTCGTGGCACCTCGCGCACGACTGGTGCGCGGCGCGGACGTGGGAACAGTCGGACGAGTACATCACCTGCTCGCCGCAGGTGTACGAGGGTCACGACGACCGCCACATCCATGCGTTCTTCCGCTACGACGGCGACACGATGGTGTCGAGCGCCGTCTACGTGCCGATCTCGTGCACGCGCCCCGACTGCCACTGGCCGCTCGGCGTGTCGACGTCGCTGGAGGAGCCGCCGTACGTCGAGTTCAAGCACGGCCTGATCGCGCGGCCGACCGAGGCGGGCCGCGCCACCGCGCTGGGGATCACCATGCCCGCCGACCAGCAGCGGAACATGGACGCGCTCCGCATCGAGCTCGCCGACCGCTACGGCCAGCCCGACTGGACGAGCCCCGCCGGCACCGGGATGACCTGGCACACGCCGAACGAGGACATCGGCCTGTTCCTGTCGGCCGACGGCCTGTGGACGATCGAGACGCACGAGCTGCCGCAGGGCGCGCCGGGCGTGTCGATGGCGCCGTGATCGCGACCTGATCGCGACCTGATCGCGGGCGTCGTGCGCGCGGCGGCGCTGGTGCCGCTGCGCCGCGGGCGTATTGTCCGGAAACCGGACAGTCTGCGCCGCGTTGGACGCGCGAGCCGCGCGGAGCTTCACGCCGTGCGTGCGCGATCGCGAGGTCGGCGGAGTCTGCGGGACGATGCCGGCGAGGGCCGCAGGGGAGGCTGCAGGAGTCGCAGGACGCCGCCCGGAGAGGCAGCGGATCCGCGTGGTTGCGCGGGCCGCGAGGGCTGGTCCGCGGGGTGCAAAAGGGATGGTCGTCCTCGATGAGGACCCCAGGAGAAACGTCACCATGATGAAGTCCAAGCTCGCCCTCGCCCTCACCGTCCTCTCCTCGCTCGCCTTCGCCGGCACCGCGCTGGCCGACACGAACCACGGCCGGAGCGGCTTCGGTGACCGTCCCACCCTGATCGATCACCGCCTGCCCGCGCCGGCCCCGGCGCCCGTCATCGTCCAGGCCCCGCCGGTCGTGATCCAGCAGCCGGTCGCGTTCCAGCGCCCGATCGTCGCCGGCCACTGGGACCTGCTCGCGAACACCGCCGCCAGCCGGCGCGGGTCGTTCACGCTCAACGTGCCGGGCCACGCGTCGTACGATCAGCTCCGCCTGATCGCGTCGCAGGCGGGCCTCGACATCCAGTCGGTGAAGCTCACCTACGCGCGCGGCCGCACCGAGCTGGTCCGCCCCGCCAACGACGGCCTCGTCAACATCGACCTCGGCCGCGGGAAGCTGAAGTCGATCACCGTGAAGTACACGAGCCACGGCTTCACCCGCGGCGCGAGCATCAAGGTGATGGCGAAGGACACCGGCCCGGCCGGCTTCCACCGCTGACCGCAACGCGCCGGCTCCCCGTCGCGTCACCGGCGCCGCGCCTCTCTCCGAGGCGCGGCCGTCGCGTTTTCGGCGGCGCCGGCGGCCGTCGCCGAGGAGCGGCGGGCGTTCGCGCACACTGGCGTCGCCGGCCGCGCGGGGTAGACCGCATGACCGATGCTTGGCGCCCACGTCCACGACGCTGGTACGACCTTTCGGCTGTGGTCGCCGCCGCACGCGCGCTGCGCGGTCCGGCTGTACGACGACGCCGGCGGCCACCGCGACGTCGCGATGGACCCGCAGGACGGCGGCTACCACCAGGCCACCGCCGGCGGCGTCGGCCACGGCGCGCGCTACCGGTTCGTCCTCGACGGCGACGAGGTCAACGATCCGTACGCGCGCTTCCTGCCCGAGGGCGTCGACGCGCCGGCGATGGTCTGCGAGGCGCGCCACCGCTGGCAGCACGCGCCGGTCCACCGGCCGCTCGCCGAGCAGGTCCTCTACGAGCTGCACGTCGGCACGTTCACCGGGGAGGGCACCTACGCGGCGGCGGCGGCGCGGCTGCCCGACCTCGTCGACCTCGGCGTCACCACCGTCGAGCTGCTGCCGGTGGCGGCGTTCGGCGGCCGCCACGGCTGGGGCTACGACGGCGTCGCCCACTACGCGCCGCACGCGGCGTACGGCACGCCCGACGAGCTGCGCGCGCTCGTCGACGCGGCGCACGGCCTCGGCCTCGCCGTGCTGCTCGACGTCGTCTACAACCACTTCGGGCCGGCGGGCAACGTGCTGCGCCGCTACAGCCCGGCGTACTTCACGCGCGACTTCCAGAACGCGTGGGGCGAGGCGCCCGACTATCGCGTGCCCGAGATGCGCGCGTACGCCGTCGACAACGTCGGCTACTGGCTCGACGCGTTCCGCCTCGACGGGCTGCGCTTCGACGCGGTCCACGCGATCGCCGATCCGAGCGAGCGGCACGTCGTTCGCGACCTGGTCGCCCGCGCGCGCGCGTGCGGGCGGCCGGTGACGCTGATCGCCGAGGACGAGCGCAACGATCCGTCGCTGGTGACCGACGTCGGCTTCGACGCGGTGTGGGCCGACGATCTGCACCACGCCGTCCACGTCACGCTGACCGGCGAGCAGGACGGCTACTACGCGGGCTACGCGCCGGGCGTCGCGACGATCGCGCGAACGATCGAGCGCGGCTGGCTGTACGAGGGGCAGTGGTCGCCGACGCTCGAGGCGCCGCGCGGCGCGCCGGCCGACGCGCTGCCGGCGAGAGCGTTCGTCTACTGCCTGCAGAACCACGACCAGGTCGGCAACCGCGCGCTCGGCGACCGGCTGAGCGCGCTCGTCTCCGCCGACGCGTACGCGGCGGCGACCGCGCTGCTGCTGTTCCTGCCGATGACCCTGTTGCTGTTCCAGGGCGAGGAGTGGGCGGCGTCGACGCCGTTCGCCTACTTCACCGACCACGACGCGGAGCTCGGGCGCCTGGTCTCCGAGGGCCGGCGCCGCGAGTTCGCCCGCTTCGCGGCGTTCGCCGACGACGCGGCGCGCGCGCGGATCCCCGATCCGCAGGCGGCGGCGACCTTCGCCGGCTCGAAGCTGCGGTGGGACGAGCGCGCCCGCGCGCCGCACGCCCGGGTGCTGGCGCTCCACCGCGAGCTGCTGCGGCTGCGGGCGCGCGACCCGGTGCTGCGCGACGGCGATCGGCGCGGGCTCGCGGCCACCACCGACGGCGACCTGCTGGTGGTCACGCGGCGGTCGGCCGCCGGCGTGCGCGTCCTCTACCTGAACGCCGGCGCCTCCGCCCGGCCGGTTCCATGGGCTCCCAACGATCGCGTCCTCCTCGCGACCGCGCCGGGCGCCGCCGCCGAGCTGCCCGCCTGGTCCGCCGTCCTCGTCGCCACTGGAGCCGCCGGAGCCGCCGGAGCCGGAGCCGCCGACCATGCCGCGTAGGCTCGAGCTCCGCCAGGGCAGCCCCGCCCCGCTCGGCGCCACCTGGGACGGCGACGGGACCAACTTCGCCATCTACTCCGAGGGCGCCACCGCGATCCAGCTCGCGCTCGTCGACGACGCCGGCGTCGAGACCCGCGTCCCGGTCGCGCAGCGCTCCGAGCACGTCTGGCACGTCCACGTCGCCGGCGTCGGCCCCGGCCAGCGCTACGCCTACTACATCGACGGCCCGTGGCAGCCGCAGGCCGGCCTCCGCTTCAACCCGGCGACGCGCCTCCTCGATCCGTACGCGCGCGCCGTCGACGGCGTCGAGCGCTGGGAGGAGGGCGCGTTCGCCTACGACCTCGACCACCCCGACCGCGACCTCGTCAGGAACGATCGCCCGCAGCGCGCGGCGCCGCTCGCGGTCGTGATCGATCCGCGCTTCGACTGGGACGACGACGCGCCGCCGCGGGTGCCGATCGCCGACGCGGTGATCTACGAGGCGCACGTCAAGGGCCTGACCTGGCGCCACCCGCACGTCGACCCGGCGGCGCGCGGCACCTACGGCGGGGTCGCCTCCGACGCGATGGTCCGCTACCTGCGCGACCTCGGCGTCACGTCGATCGAGCTCCTGCCGGTCCACCACTTCGTCGACGACAAGCTCCTGCTCGACCGCGGTCTGCGCAACTACTGGGGCTACAACACGATCGGCTTCTTCGCGCCCGATCCGCGCTACCGCGCCGGCCAGGGCGTCGGCGACGAGGTCCGCCAGTTCAAGCAGATGGTCAAGGCGCTCCATCGCGCCGGCCTCGAGGTCATCCTCGACGTCGTCTACAACCACACGGCCGAGGGCAACCACCTCGGGCCGACCTTCAGCCTGAAGGGCGTCGACAACCCGACCTACTACCGGCTGGTCGGCGACAGCCCGCGCCACTACTTCGACTACACCGGCACCGGCAACAGCTTGAACGTCCGCCATCCGCAGACGCTGCGGCTGATCATGGACTCGCTCCGCTACTGGGTGGAGGAGATGCACGTCGACGGCTTCCGCTTCGACCTGGCGTCGACGCTCGCGCGCAGCCTGCACGAGGTCGATCCGCTGTCGAGCTTCTTCGTGATCATCAACCAGGACCCGGTGATCGGCCGGGTGAAGCTGATCGCCGAGCCGTGGGACGTCGGCGAGGGGGGCTACCAGGTCGGCGGCTTCCCGGTCGGCTGGTCGGAGTGGAACGGCCGGTACCGCGACACCGTGCGCGGCTTCTGGCGCGGCGACGGCGGGCTGGTGCCCGAGCTCGGCTACCGGCTCACCGGCAGCAGCGACCTCTACCAGAACGACGGGCGCCACCCCGGCTCGAGCGTGAACCTGGTCACCGCCCACGACGGCTTCACGCTGCGCGACCTGGTCTCGTACGACCACAAGCACAACGAGGCGAACGGCGAGGACAACCGCGACGGCTCCGACCACGAGCGGTCGTGGAACTGCGGCGCCGAGGGGCCGACCGACGACCCGGCGATCGAGCGGCTGCGCGCGCGCCAGGTGCGCAACTTCGTCGCGACGCTGCTCCTCTCGCAGGGCACGCCGATGATCTGCGCGGGCGACGAGCTCGGCCGCACGCAGCGCGGCAACAACAACGCCTACTGCCAGGACAGCGACGTCTCGTGGCTCGACTGGGAGCTCGGCGACGACCAGCGCGCGCTGCTCGACTTCACCCGCCGCGTGCTCCGGCTGCGCGCCGAGCACCCGACCTTCCGCCGCGCGACCTTCTTCCGCGGCCGGCCGATCCGCGGGCTCGACGTCGCCGACCTGATCTGGCTGCGGCCCGACGGCGAGCGGATGGGCGACGACGACTGGCAGGACCCGGCGGCGCGCTGCCTCGGCATGTACCTGGCCGGCGCCGGCGTCGATCGGGTCGACGACGCCACCGGCGCGCCGCTCGCCGACGACGACTTCCTGCTCGTCGTCAACGCCGGCGACGACGTCGACGTCCGGCTGCCGGCGATCCACGAGCGCGGCGCGGCCCAGCCGTGGGAGCTGGTGATCGACACCGCCGACGACGACGCGCGCGACGCCCGCCGGCCGGGCGCGGTGGTGCGGATGGTCGCCCGCTCGCTGCGGCTCTACACGCGGCCGTCGCCGAGCCGCTCGGGCGCCCGCAGCATCGGCGGCGCGCCGACCTCGACGTACCGGGTGCAGCTCCACGCCGGCTTCACCTTCGCGGACGCCGCCGCGCTGGCCGACTACCTCGATCGGCTCGGCGCCGGCGCGCTCTACACGTCGCCGTACCTGCGCGCCGAGCCGGGCAGCACGCACGGCTACAACGTCGTCGATCACGCGGAGCTCAACCCGGAGCTCGGCGGCGCCGACGGCCACGCCGCGCTCGTGCGCGCGCTGCAGGAGCACGGCCTCGGCCACGTCCTCGACTTCGTCCCCAACCACGTCGGGGTCGGCGCCGGCGGCAACCGGTGGTGGAGCGACGTCCTCGAGAACGGCCCGGCGTCGCGGTTCGCCGACTACTTCGACATCGACTGGCACCCGCCGTCGATCGGCCTCGATCACAAGGTGCTCCTGCCGGTGCTCGGCGGCCAGTACGGCCAGGAGCTCGAGGACGGCAAGCTGTCGATCGTCCGCGACGGCGGCCGCTTCCTGGTCGCCTACCACGAGCGGCGGTGGCCGGCGGCGCCGCGCGCCCTGCGCACGATCTTCGAGGGGGCGCTCGCCCGCCTCGAGCTGGCCGCCGACGATCCGCACCGCTGGGAGCTCGAGAGCATCCTCACCGGCCTGCACCACCTGCCCGACGCGGCGGAGGTCGCGCCCGCCCGCCGCGACGAGCGCGCGCGGGAGAACGAGGTGCTGAAGCGCCGGCTGGGCGCGCTGTGCGCGGCGAGCCCCGAGGTCGCCGCCGCGCTCGACGAGGAGCTGGCGTCGATCAACCCCGGCCCCGGCAGCGCCGGCGATCCCGACCGGCTCGACGCGCTGCTGCGCGACCAGAACTACCGGCTTGCCTACTGGCGCGTCGCCACCGAGGAGATCAACTACCGCCGCTTCTTCGACGTCAACGAGCTGGCGGCGATCCGCATGGAGGACCCGCGCGTGTTCGACGCGACGCACGCGCTCGTGCTCGACCTCGTCGCGCGCGGCGCGGTGACCGGCCTGCGCCTCGATCACACCGACGGCCTCTACGATCCGGCGGCCTACTTCGCGGCGCTGCAGGCGCGGGCGCGCGACGCGATCCGCGCGGCGGGCGGCGGGCCGGAGCGCGCGCTCTACGTCGTCGCCGAGAAGATCCTCGAGCCGGGCGAGCGGCTGCCGCGCGGCTGGCGGATCGACGGCACCAGCGGCTACGACTTCATCGCCGCGGTCAACGGCCTGTGGATCGATCGCGGCGCCGAGGCGGCGATGACGCGCTTCTACTCCGAGCACACCGGCGAGACGCCCGACGTCGCCGGCATGATCTTCGACACCAAGCTGGTGATCATGGAGACCAGCCTGTCGGCCGAGGTCGTGATGCTCGGCCAGGCGCTGCGCCGGCTCGCCGAGGCCGACCGCCGCTCGCGCGACTTCACGCTGCAGACGCTGACCCGCGCGGTCCGCGCGACGATCGCCGCGTTCCCGGTCTACCGGACGTACCTGACGCCGGCCGGCACGCGCGAGCCGAACGACGAGCGCCACGTCGACCACGCGATCGCGCTGGCCAAGCGGAAGCAGCGCAACGTCGATCCGTCGGTGTTCGACTACCTGCGCGACGTGCTGCTCCTGCGTGTCCGGACGCCGGACGCGATCCACTTCGCGATGCGCTTCCAGCAGCTCTCGGGGCCGGTGATGGCCAAGGGCGTCGAGGACACCGCGATGTACCGCTACGGGCGGCTGGTGTCGCTCGACGAGGTCGGCTGCGATCCGGCGCGCTTCGGCGAGACGATCGACAGCTTCCACGAGCACAACGCGCGCGCGCTGGCGGCGTTCCCGCTGACGATGACGACGACGACGACGCACGACACCAAGCGCAGCGAGGACGTGCGGGCGCGGCTGGCCGTGCTGACCGAGCTGCCCGACCGCTGGATCGCGCACGTGCGGCGGTGGACCGAGCTGGCGGCGCCGCACCTGACCCGCACGCGCACCGGCGTCGCCCCCGCGCCCGGCGACCAGTACCTGTTCTGGCAGACGGTGGTCGGCGCCTGGCCGTTCGCCGGCGAGGATCCGACGCTGACGCCGCGGCTGGTCGCCTACATGGAGAAGGCGACGCGCGAGGCGAAGCTGCACACGTCGTGGACGTCGCCCGACGCCGCGTACGAGGCGGCGACCCGGCGGTTCGTCGAGCGGATGCTGGCGGACCGCGCGTTCGTCGACGACGTCGCCGCGCTGGTGGCGGCGCTGGCGCCGCACGGCGCGTGCAACAGCCTCGCGCAGCTCGCGCTCAAGCTGGGGTCGCCGGGCGTGCCGGACGTCTACCAGGGCACCGAGCTGTGGGACCTGTCGCTGGTGGATCCGGACAACCGGCGGCCGGTCGACTACGCGCGGCGGCGCGCGATCCTCGACGAGCTCGACGCGCGCGGCGCGGCCGGCGCGCGCGGCGGCGGCGAGCCGACGGCGGCCCTGGCGGGCGAGCTGCTGGCGGCGTACGCCGACGGGCGGATCAAGCTGCACGTCACCCGCCGCGCGCTCCAGCTCCGCCGCCGCGAGCGCCTGCTCTTCCTCGAGGGCGGCTACCAGCCGATCGACGGCGGCGAGCACGTCATCGCGTTCGAGCGCGCGCACGACGGCCGGCGCCTCGTCTGCGTGGTCCCGCGGCTGCCGGTCACGCTCACGCGCGGCGGCGAGGCGGGCCGCTTCCCGCTCGGCGACGTCTGGGGCGAGCAGCGGCTGCCGGTGGCGGGCACGTTCCGCGACGTCTTCACCGGCGCGGAGCTCGGCGGCGACTCGCTCGCGCTGCGCGACGTGCTGGCGACGCTGCCGATCGCGTGGCTGCTCGCGTAGCGGCGCGCGAACGATCTTGGACGGTCGGCCGCCGCCGGCCTTCACGCGCTCGCGCGAGCCGCGGAGTCTGCGGTGCGCGGCCGGCGAGCGGTGCAGCGCGGCCTGCAGGAGTCGCAGGACGTCGTCGAAGGTGCGAGCGGCTCCGCGCAGTTGCGCGGCCGCCTCGCCCTGGTCCGCGGGGTGCAAAAGGGATGGTCGTCCTCGACGAGGACTCCAGGAGAAACGTCGCCATGATGAAGTCCAAGCTCGCTCTCGCCCTCACCGTCCTCTCCTCGCTCGCCTTCGCCGGCACCGCGCTGGCCGACACCAACCACGGCCGCGACGGCCGCGATGACCGCCCCACGCTGATCGATCACCGCATGCCCGCGCCGGCCCCGGCGCCCGTCTACGTGCAGGCCCCGCCGGTCGTGATCCAGCAGCCGGCCGCGCTCGTGTTCCAGCACGGCCCGATCGTCGCTTCGCACTGGAACCTGCTCGCGAACGCCGCCACCAGCCGGCGCGGGTCGTTCACGATCAACGTGCCGGGCCGCGCGTCGTACGATCAGCTCCGCCTGGTCGCGTCGCAGGCGGGCCTCGACATCCAGTCGGTGCAGCTCAACTACGCGCGCGGCCGCAGCGAGCTGGTGCGCCCGGCCAACGACGGCCTGGTCAACCTCGACCTCGGCCGCGGCAAGCTGAAGTCGATCACCGTGAAGTACACGAGCCACGGCTTCACCCGCGGCGCCAGCATCAAGGTGATGGCCAAGGACGGCGGCCCGGCCGGCTTCCATCGCTGAGGCCCCGCGGGCAGCTTCGTCGAGATCGGGCTCGGGGTTCGCTCCGAGGCCGATCGATCGACGAGAGGGTTGGCATGCTGCCCAACCCGCTGAGCGCGCGACCCGCTCGTCACCACCTACCGCGCCGTGCCTCCGACCGAGGCGCGGCGCGGCGCATTTTCGGCCCACGGCGGCCGTGCCTCCGACCGAGGCGCGGCCCCGCCGGCTCGGCGCATTGCAGCCCCACGAGAGCCGCGCCTCCCGACCGAGGCGCGGCGCGTTGCACTTCGGTCGCCGCGAGCGCGTCGCGGGAGGCCTGCAGGCGCCGCCGGCGACAGGCGCAGACGGGCCTGCAGAAGCCGCAGGCCATCGGGTCAGACCGCTTTCGATCCGGCCACTTACAGGCTGGTCCGCCGGGTGCAAATGAGAAGCTCGTCCTCGACGAGGACATCGGAGAAAGCCGCCATGAAGACCAAGCTCGCCCTCGCGTTCACCCTCCTCAGCTCCCTCGCGTTCGCCGGCGCCGCGGCCGCCGACAGCTTCCATGTCGGCTTCGGCGCCGCCGCGGTCACCGACACCGTCCGCGTCGGCTTCGACGCCCACGTGACCATCGGCGACCGCCGCACCCCCGCGCCCGCGCCGGTGGTCCTGCCCGCGCCGCTGCCGGCGCCGGTGATCGTGCCGCCGATGCTGCCGCAGCCCGCGCCGGTGTTCGTCCCGCCGATGCTGCCGCAGCCCGCGCCGGTGATGATCCAGCAGCCGATCTACCAGCCCGCCGCCTACCAGCCCGCCGCCTACCAGCCCGGGTCCATCGCCGCGCGCTGGGACCTGCTCGCCACCACCGCCGCCGGCCGCGGCCGCGGCACCTTCACCGTGACGCTCCCCGCCGGCAGCTCGTACGATCAGCTCCGCCTGATCGCGCCGGCCCGCGGCGTCGACCTCCAGGCGGTGCGGCTCACCTACGCGCGCGGCCGCACCGAGGTCGTCCGCGCCAACGCCGACGGCATCGTCGACCTCGACGTCGGCCACGGCCGGCTGCGCTCGATCACCGTGACGTACACCGCCCGCGGCTTCGGTCGCGGCGCCGGCAACATCCAGGTGATGGGCCTCGACACCGGCGCGCGCGGCGGCTTCCACCGCTAGCGCCAATGCCGTTCACTTACGGCGCCTCTTCGGCGGTGGCCGTTTGCGGGCGTAGTTGCTCATCTTGATCTTCACGGCGCGAGGAAAGACGCGCTCTGGACGCCGCGGGGGAAGGACGAAGCGACGCATGCGGTCGCGCATCG
>DASZXE010000019.1:0-5696 GCA_035546475.1 Kofleriaceae bacterium | reverse complement strand
GGCCGCCGGCAGCGCGGCGAACCAGTCGAGCAGCTCGGCCGCCGACAGCGTCTTCGCCGCCAGCGCCGGCGCGATCTCGCCCTCGCGCTCGTCGGCGACGGTGCTCGGCCGCGTCGCCCGCGCCAGCCCCGCGGCGGCCGCGGTCAGCGCCGCCGCCGCCAGGCCACGCTCGCGCTCGACGCGCGCCGTGCTGCCACCCGCCGACGACGTCATCCGCGCGCGCAACCGGGCCAGGCGCTGGTCGAGCGCCGCCTTGCGCGTCGCCCACGCGGCGCCGGGTACGTCGGCGAGCTGCTCGACCTCGAGCGACAGCGACTCCGCGGCGAGCCGCTCCTGGTGCGCCTGCTCCTCCTGCCGCTGCGCGGGATCGGCCGCGAACGACGGCGTCGGGCGCTCCCACAGGTCGCCGTCGGCCCACGCGCGATCCTCGCGCCGCTCGCGCTCGCCGCTCACGCGACCTCCGGCCCGCGCCCGCGCCATCGCATCGTCATGCCCGCCCTATCGGCCGCACCCGCCCGCGGTTGCGTGGCCCCGCGCTCGCCGGCGCTCACCATCCACCATCGCGGGCACATTCAGCAATCGTCGCAGATCGGCATTTCCCTTGGCCATCACCTCCGATGGGTGAGGCACCCGCCCGCCTGCGGCCCTTGCCCGGCTCGGTCCTACCCGTCTTCGCACCCGTCCAGACCCAGCGCGTGCCGCGCCCGCCGCGAGGCCTCGCACGACGACAGGCCTCCGGCCGGCGGGTCAGGCGCCACGACGACGACGCGCGTGCCGCCTGGCCGCGAAGCCGATCGTCCGGGTGCCTCGGCCCGGCGGCAGGTCAGGCCCGGCGGTCGAGGATGACGGCGGGGGCCGCCCGCCGGCGCACGCCGCCGCCTTCGCCCCGTCAGGCCCGGCGGTCGAGGACGACGCGGGTGCCGCCCGCCGGCGCGAGGCTGATCGTCCGCCGCACCACCCGCACCGGCCCCGGCGTCGCCAGCCGCAGGCGCGCGCGCGACAGCACGACCGCGAGGACGATCTTCATCTCGAACAGCGCGAACGCCATGCCGAGGCAGCGCCGGATGCCGCCGCCGAACGGCAGCCACGTGTACGGATCGACCTTCGCGCCCAGCCACCGCTCGGGCCGGAAGCGCGCCGGCTCCGGGAACGCCTCGGCGCGCCGGTGGGCGAGGTGGATGCACGGCGCCACGTTCACGCTGGCCGGCAGGTCGTACCCGGCGAACCGCAGCGGCCGCTCGAGGTAGCGCGCCACGTCCGGCAGGATCGGCCGCACCCGCAGCGTCTCCTTGACGACGGCGTCGAGGTAGTCGAGCGCCGGCACCGCCGCGAGGTCGAGCGCGCCGCCGGCTGTCCGCGCGCCGGACAGCTCGTCCTGCAGCCGCGCCTCGACGTCGGGCCGGTCGAGCACGCACGCGAACGCCCACGACAGCGCGGTCGCGGTCGTCTCGTGGCCGGCGATCAGCATCGTCATCAGCTCGTCGCGCAGCTCGTCCTCGGTCATCGCCACCCCCTGGTCGTCGCGCGCCGCCAGCAGCAGCGACAGGATGTCGGTGCGCTCGCGATCGGGCGCGGCGGTGCGCGCGCGGATGATCCGGTGCAGCGCCGCGTCGACGGCGTCGCGCCGCCGCAGGAACGTCCGGTACGGGCTGAGCGGCAGGTCGAGCCAGCGCGGCGGCAGGAAGGCGAGGATCGCCGGCGGCGGCTCGAGCATCGCGACCAGCAGGCCGCGCAGCTCGCGCAGGTGCGGGCCGTCGTCGAGGCCGAACACCGCCCGCAGGATGACGTCGAGCGTGATCGCCTGCAGGTGCTCGTACAGCGAGCACGCGCGGCCGACCGGCATGCGCGCCAGCTCGGTGGCCGTGATCGCGGCGATCAGCTCGGCGTAGGCGTGCATCCGCTCGCCGCGCAGCGGCGGCGACAGGAGCCGGCGCTGGCGCAGGTGCGGCGCGCCGTCGAGGAGGATGACGGAGTGGTTGCCGAGGATCGGCCGCAGCAGCTCGTTGGCCTTGCCGGCCTTCAGGACCTCGGGATCGCCGGTGAAGATCTCCTTGATCAGCCCCGGCGCCGCCGCGAGCACGTACGTGCCCAGCGCCGGGAAGCGCACCGTGAACGGGTCGCCGTACCGCGCGGCGCACGCCTCGAGCCACTCGAGCGGCCGCGGGGTGAACTCGACGAGCTGCACGACGCTGGGCGCGCGCGGCCCCGGCGGGAGCGACATGCCGCCGACCGTACGCGCGAACCGTCCGTCGCTCCACCCTGCGCTCACCGCGTGTCGAGCCATGCCCCTTCGATGCGCTCCGCGCGCCGTCGGTTGCGCCCGCGGCGATCCGGCGCGCGGTCAGCGCAGCAGGTAGAGATCGATCGCGCCGCGGTCGTCGTCGAGGTGGAGCGACGCCGCGAGCACGCCGCCGTCGGCCGCGGCGAGGTACCAGCCGAGCCAGCCGGCCTCGCTGCCGTGCACGTCGGCGAGCAGCGCGAACGTGCGCGCCGACCGCACCTCGAAGCGGCCGTCGAGCCCGTGCCACCACGGCACGCCGATCGCGAGGTCGCGCACGCCGTCACCGTCGAGGTCGTCGGTGCGCGCGAGCGCCCGGCCGTAGTAGTCGCCGTCGTCGGGGCTCGACAGCCGCCGCAGGCGCGCGCCGGTGGCGCCGGAGAAGAGCTGCACCTCCGCCCGCGCCGGCGTCGTCGGATCCGCGTCCGCCGGCGCGCCGATCGCCACGTCGCCGACCCCGTCGCCGTCGACATCGTCCATCGGCGCGAGCATCGCGCCGAAGCCGCTGCCCGCCTCCTCGCCGTGCAGGGTCCGCAGCACCGCGCGCGTGGCGCCCGACACCAGCACGACCGCGCCCGCGCGCACGCCGTCGACCGAGGCCGCCGGCGCGCCGATCGCGAGGTCGCGCACGCCGTCGCCGTCGAGGTCGTCGACCGCCGCCAGGTAGAAGCCGAAGGCGTCGTCGGTGCCCGCGCTCGCGATCGTGTCGATCACCGCGCCGCTCGCCCCCGACAGCAGGTAGACGTGCGCCGTCACCGTGTTCGACGGCGCGCCGACCCACAGGTCCTCCACGCCGTCGCCGTCGCGATCGCCGGCGCCGGCCACCTGCCAGCCGAAGCCGTCGGCGACCTCGCCGACCGCCCGCCAGATCAGCCCGCCGTCGAGCCGGTACGCCTCGACGAAGCCGCGCAAGGCACCGTCGACGACCGCGTTCGGCGCCGACACGATCACGTCCGCGCGCCCGTCGCCGTCGAGGTCGGGCACCGCCGTCACGACGTTGCCGAACAGCCCGTCGACATCGACGCCCGGCCACCGGTGCAGGAGCGTGCCGTCCGCGCTCCACGCCGCCGCCTCGCCGGTCGCGCCCGCGCCGGCCAGCCGCGAGCCGCCGACCACGTCCGCGCGCCCGTCGCCGTCGAGGTCCATCGGCTCGCCGAAGCGGAAGCCGAGCTCGCCGTGCGGATCGATCCCCGCGATTCGCAGCGCGCGGCACGCCCCGTCGACCGTCGGTCCCGCGCACGGCGCATCGCCGCCGCCGCACCCGCCGAGCAGCGCGGTGAGCAGCCCCGCCGCCGCGCACGCGCGCGCGCGCACCGTTACGGCGCGACGACCGTCGAGCAGCACGCGACGTTGCGGCTGCCGTTGCAGCTCGGCAGGACGCCGGTCTGCAGCGCGCTGATCGCGCCGGTCGCCGCCGTCAGCGTCACGTACTTGCCGACGTGGCCCTCGTCCTGCGTCGCGTACGTCCACGGGATGCCGTCCGCGTTCTTGGTGCAGCGCTCGTTGTTGACCGCCGTCGGGTCGTCGATCCACCACGACGTGACCGCCACGCCGTCGTAGTCCATCGCGTTCGTCGTCTCCGCCGGGTTGCGCATCGACGCCATCTGCAGCTTCGCGAACGAGCAGACCTGCGAGCCCGGCCACCGCATGTCGCACTCGGCGTTGGCGCCGGCGAGGCCGAGCATGCCCTGGTACGTCCAGCGGCCGGTCGTCGCCTTGAGGCTGCCGCGATAGATGTTGCGCGAGACGCAGTTGCCGCCGACGCAGCCCTCGTTCGCCTGGCAGGCGGTGCCGGTGTTGGCGCCGGTGCAGTCGCCGCTGGCGCCGCAGTGCATGCTGTCGGTCATCGGATCGGTGCAGGCGCCGCCGCACACGACGCCGCTCGTGCACACGCACGCGCCGGTGTCACAGGTCTCGCCCGGGTCGCACACGAACTGCGAGCCGTTGAGGCCGCAGCCGCCGCAGTTCGCCTCGTCGGTCATCGTGTCGGTGCACGTGCCGCCGCAGCTCACCATGTTGTTCTCGCAGCCCTCGACGCAACTGCCGCCGGCGCAGACGAGGCCGTCGCCGCACTGGTTGCCGCAGTGGCCGCAGTTGTCGCGGTCGTTCTGCATGTTCGAGCAGACGCCGCCGCACACGGTCTCGCCGTCGGCGCAGGTCCCTGCGTGACAGAACAGACTCCCGCTGGAGTCGCCGTCGGGGCAGGTCTCGCACGCGGCGAGCCCGAGCAGGGCGAAGGTCGAAAGGCTCAGCGCAGCCAGGAGCGTCCTCATGAGGCGCCGACGATAGCGCAGGAGTGCCGGCCGCTTCCACATCCCCGACGAGGCCGCCGGGTGGCCGAACCTTCGTTCGCCGCTCGTGTCACGGAATCGTGATGCGCGGCGCGCGCCGAAGCGCGGTCAGGAAGACGCGCAGCGCGGTCCGGTCCTCGTCGGGGGCGGCCTCCCAGGCGGTGCGCGCGAAGGCCGCCTCGCCGCCGTGGCGGGCGATCGCGTCGTCGATGGTGGGCGACCGGCCGTCGTGGAAGTACGGCGCCGACGCGCCGACGCCCCACAGCCGCCGCGTCAGGTAGAGGCGGCGCGCGATGCCCTGGTGGAGGTGGAGGGCGGCGTTGTCGTCGCCGAGGTCGTGCCGCTTGAAGTCGCTGAAGGCGAAGACCGGATAGCCGCCGGCCGCCGCGTCGTAGACGAGCCGCGGCGCCTCGGCGTCGCGCGCGAGGTCGACGGTGACGCCGGCGGCGGCGCCGGGCGCGCGGATCGTCACCGTCGAGCGGGCGAGCACCATCCGCGGCACGTGGCAGGTCGTGCAGCCGAGCTGGTCGAGGACCTCGCGGCCGTGCGCCCACTCGTCGACGAGGTACGGCTCGGTCGGACCGGTCGGATCGGTCCGGTCGACCGGACGCTCGTGCGGGCCGCCGATCGGCAGCTCGAGCAGCGCGACGTGCGCGGCGAGCGCGGTGAGCTGGCCGGCGGTCAGCTCGTCGGTGATGCCGTCGCGGTCGGGGTCGTCGGCGGGGCCGCTGCCGAGGAGGAGCGGATCGGGCGACGAGCCGGCGGCGACCGCGCCGGCGAGCCCTTCGGTCTGGATGCCGAAGTGGACCGCGGCGGCCTCGGCGACGAAGTCGGCGACGGTGGCCGAGGTGCCCTTCCAGCCGAACGGCCGCACGACGAGGTCGGAGTCGATGCCGTGGACGTCGTCGGTGTCGAGCTGGCCGTCGGGGCGCACGTGCAGCGTGCCGAACGACACGCCCTTGGTCTCGAGCGCGACGTCGACCACCTGGCCGGTGTCGTGCGCGCGCGCGCGGGCGGCGTCGCGCAGGCGCGCGAGGTCGGCGGTCATCTCCTCGCCGATCGCCTGGGCGACGCCGGCGCCGAGGAGCGACGGCGGGTTGCGCGCGTCGCCGGTGCTGGTGCGATCG
>DASZXE010000018.1:0-5603 GCA_035546475.1 Kofleriaceae bacterium | reverse complement strand
GCCATGCCGAACGCGCGCGCCGCGGTTGCGCGTGGTGCCGGCGTCCCAGGATCCCGGCGCACCCGGCGGCGGCCCGCCTGGCGGGCTCGCGCCGGGACCCGCGGGTCCCGGGCGGCCGCGGCGCCGGACGGGGTGGCTGACACCCGATTGGTCTGACCAATTGTTGCCGCCCGCGGAGGTGGC
This sequence comes from Kofleriaceae bacterium, assembly GCA_035546475.1. GTDB lineage: Bacteria > Myxococcota_A > Polyangia > Haliangiales > Haliangiaceae > UBA2376. The sequence continues at coordinate 5,420 of DASZXE010000018.1, read as the reverse complement.
TGACACCAAATTGGTCTGACCAGCTGCCGCCGCCGACGCGAGGTGGCTGACACCGCGCGGAGCGCCGGCGCAGGTGGCTGACACCGCGTGGCCCGCCGGCCCAGGTGGCTGCCGCTGCGCGCTTGCCAAGGTGGCTGACACCAAATTGGTCTGACCAATTGTTGCCGCCGCCCCGCGGAGGTGGCTGACACTGCGCGGCCCGCCGGCGCAGGTGGCTGCCACTGCGCGCTCGCCGAGGTGGCTGACACCCGATTGGTCTGACCACTTGCCGCGCCCGGCCGCCCGCGGAGGTGGCTGACGCCAGCTCGGCCTGACCCATCGCACGCCGCCTCCGCCGCCCCCGCCCACGCCATCACCCGAAAAGGCCCGGATCCCGCCGCCCTGGCAGCCTCCGGATTACGTCCTTGCTGTCACAACGCTCCCGTAACAGGATCAAGTTGTTACGAAGGAGTCGCCCGTGCAGTACCCCCGCGAGCTCAAGGTCCTCCCGGTCGCCGCCCAGCGGCGAGGCCGCCCGCCGATCGGCTTCGGCCTCCAGGTCGCCGACGGCCTCGGCGTCGAGCTGCCGGAGTCTGCCAACCAGCCGCTCGTCCGCTGCACCGAGGCCACCGCGAGCCGCACGATCGGCGTGCTGGAGGTCGACGTCTTCGCGGCCGGCATGGTCGTCGATCCGGAGGGGGCGCTCCAGCAGATCGCGAGCGCGGCCCTCGATCGCCTGCGCGGCGGCGGCACCGCGCGCGCCCGCCCGCCGACCGCGTTCGAGCTCGACGACGGCGTCCACGGCATCCGTGTCCACGCCGACCTCCTGCGCGACGGCACCGGCCAGCGGCCCGCGCTCCCGTACCTCACGGTCGTCGCGCTCGCCGGCGTCTCGGTGCGCGGCGGCGTGATCGTCACGATGGCCTCGGCCGCCGCCAACTGGGAGGCCGGCGACCGCGTGCTCGACTCGCTGCGCGTCCTCGATCGCGATCGCGCCGGCGGCCGCGGCGGCATGCCGATGCCGATCACCGGCGGCTGACCGGAACCCGCCGCGCCGCGCGACTCCGCGCCGCGCGCATCGCGGTGGCCGCCGCACCTTCGATCGACGATCATCGCGGTCGGAGGTTCCATGTCGCACGATCTCGCCCGCGCGCTGTCCTACGCCTCCGGCCCCTCGACCGTCCCGCTGCTCGGCGAGACGATCGGCGCCAACCTCGAGCGCACCGTCGCCCTCCACCGCGATCGCGAGGCGCTCGTCGAGTGCGCGACCGGCCGCCGCTGGACCTACGGCGAGCTCGACGCCGCCGTCGACCACCTCGCCCTCGCGCTGATCGAGCACGGCATCGCGCTCGGCGACCGCGTCGGCATCTGGTCGCCGAACTGCGCCGAGTGGGTGATTGTCCAGTACGCCACCGCCAAGATCGGCGCCATCCTCGTCAACGTCAACCCGGCCTACCGCGCCCACGAGCTGCGCTACGCGCTCCAGCAGTCGGGCGTCCGCCTGCTGTTCAGCGCCGTCGCCCACCGCGGCAGCGACTACCGCGCCCTGCTCGACGCCGTGCGCGCCGACTGCCCGCAGCTCACCGAGTGCGTCTTCCTCGGCGAGTCGACCTGGCAGGCGATCGTAGACCGCGGCCGCCACCTGCCGCGCCACCACCTGTACGAGCGGATGGCGCTCCTCTCGTTCGACGACCTGATCAACATCCAGTACACGTCCGGCACCACCGGCTTCCCCAAGGGCGCGACCCTCACCCACCACAACATCCTCAACAACGGCTACTTCGTCACCGAGGTGCTCGGCTTCACCGAGGCCGACCGCGTGTGCCTGCCGGTGCCGTTCTATCACTGCTTCGGCATGGTGATGGGCAACCTCGGCGCGACGAGCCACGGCGCCTGCATCGTCATCCCGGCGCCGTCGTTCGATCCGCTGGCGACCCTGCGCGCCGTCGAGGCCGAGCGCTGCACCGCGCTCTACGGCGTGCCGACCATGTTCATCGCGCAGCTCGACCACCCGGAGTTCGCGCGCTTCGAGCTCACCAGCCTCCGCACCGGCATCATGGCCGGCTCGCCGTGCCCGGTGCAGGTGATGAAGCGGGTCGTCGCCGAGATGCACTGCCCCGAGGTGACGATCGCCTACGGCATGACCGAGACCTCGCCGGTGTCGACGATGACCCGCCGCAGCGATCCGCTCGAGCGCCGCACGTCGACGGTCGGCACCGTGATGCCGCACGTCGAGGTCTGCGTCGTCGATCCGGCGACCGGCCGCCCGGTGCGGCGCGGCACGCCGGGCGAGCTGTGCACGCGCGGCTACTCGGTGATGTTCGGCTACTGGGACGAGCCGAAGAAGACGCTCGAAGCGGTCGACCTCGCCGGCTGGATGCACACCGGCGACCTCGCGGTGATGGACGACGCCGGCTACGTCAACATCGCCGGCCGCATCAAGGACATGGTCATTCGCGGCGGCGAGAACATCTACCCGCGCGAGATCGAGGAGTTCCTCCACACCCACCCCGACGTCGCCGACGTGCAGGTGATCGGCGTGCCCGATCCGCGCTACGGCGAGGAGCTGATGGCGTGGCTGGTGATGAAGCCGGGGCGGGCGCCGCTCACCGTCGAGGCGGTGCGCGCGTTCTGCACCGACCAGCTCGCCCACTACAAGCTGCCGCGCTACGTGCACATCGTCGACGGGTTCCCGATGACGGTGACCGGCAAGGTGCGCAAGGTCGAGATGCGCGCGCAGGCGATCGAGCTGCTCGGGCTGCAGGCGGCGGCGGCGATCGAGACCGCCTGACCGAGCCGCCCCCCGCGCGCGCCGCGCAAGTCAGTCCTGATCGGCCTCCGCGCGCAGCTCGAGCCGCCACGCCTTCGTCTCCGGCAACGCCGCGCGGATCGCCGCCTCGCACGCGTGCGCCCACGCATGGGTGTCGACGCCCTTCGCGCGGCCGAGGTCGACGTAGATCTTGATGACGTCGACGTCGTCGCCCGACGGGTGCGCCTGCGACGACACCGGCCGTGCCGAGCCGCCGTCGTAGGTCGCGAGGAACGCCTCGATCGCCGTGGCCGCCTCGTTGATCGTCATCCACCGACCTTATCGCGTCGCCGGCCTCGCGCGCTGCGACCCGTGCGACCGGGCTGCGACCGCGGCCGGGCCCCTTCCCGCCGCCGACGGGCGCGCGCTACGGTCGCCTCGATGACGAAGCCCCGCGATCTCTCTCGCCGCGACGTCCTTCGCGGCGCCCTCGCCGCCGGCGCGATCGCCGTGGCACCGTCGGCGTGCGGCAAGCCCTCGGGCGCGGCCGCGAAGGGCCCGGCCCCGGTGAAGAAGCGCATCCTCATCCTCGGCGGCACCGGCTTCCTCGGCCCGAAGACCGTCGCCGCCGCGCTCGATCGCGGCCACCAGGTGACGATCTTCAACCGCGGCAAGCGCGAGAAGTACAACCCGCTCGAGCTGCCGGTCGAGCACCTGTACGGCAACCGCGATCCCGACCTGCCCGCCGAGGACGATCGCGGCCCCGACGGCAAGCTCCTGCACCCCGACGCGACGCCGAAGGGCCTCGAGCAGCTCGCCGGCCACACCTGGGACGCGGTCATCGACAACAGCGGCTACTTCCCGCGCATGGTGAAGGCCTCGGCGGAGCTGCTCGCCGGCCACGCCGGCCAGTACGTCTTCATCTCCAGCGTGTCGGCGTACGACGACGCGTCGATCCCGGCGGCCGGCGGCGACGAGGACACCAGGCTGGCGACGCTCGCCGATCCGACCGTCGAGACGATGGGCGACCAGTTCCAGAACTACGGCGGCCTGAAGGCGCTGTGCGAGCAGGCGGCCGCCGCCGCGTTCCCCGGCAAGGCGACGATCGTTCGCCCCGGCTACATCGTCGGCCCCGGCGATCCGACCGATCGTTTCACCTACTGGCCGGTGCGCATCTCGCGCGGCGGCGACGTGCTCGCGCCCGGCGATCCATCGGATCCCTTGCAATGGATCGACGTCCGCGATCTGGCCGAGTGGCTGGTGCACGTCGTCGAGCAGGGGACGATGGGCACGTTCAACGCCGTCGGCCCGACGGAGCCGGCGCGCTGGGGCGACGTGCTCGCCGCGTGCAACCGGGCGGGCGGCGAGAAGGCGCACCTCGAGTGGGTGCCGTCGGCGTGGCTCGACGCCCACGGCACCGACGAGGACTCGTTCCCGATCTGGAACCCGCCGACCGGCAAGTACGCCGGGTTCCACCGGTGGAGCCACGCGCGCGCGACCGCGGCCGGCCTGCGCTCGCGGACGATCGACGACACCGTGAAGGCGATCCTCGACTGGTACCCCGGCGAGATCGACCGGCGCGCGAAGGTGAAGGCCGAGGTCGAGGCGGACGCCAAGGCGAAGGGCGCGCCGGTGCCGCCGATCCCGGATCCGGCGGCCTTGCGCGCGGGGCTCTCGCCGGAGCGCGAGCAGGCGCTCCTGGCGGCGTGGAAGCAGGGTGGCGGCGACGCGGGCGGCGGTCCGGCGAGCGGCGCGCACTGACAGGGTGGGCCAGATGGGTTGGCGTGTGCTCTATCGATCCAACCGATCGAGCGCACGCGCCGACCGCCGTGAGCGTCCGAGCGCGGCTCGGGGCGGGGCGTTGCGTATCGAGAGCCCGGGCTTCTGCCGGGGGCAGCCGGCGGACCTTCGTCTCGGCCTCGGCCCCACGGCGGGTGCGCCGTATCGCCGCGGACAGTTGCGCGCCGATGCATGGGCCTTGCATGGACCGCCGCGCATGTACGTCCTCACCTGGCTCCTGGTCGGCCTGTTCGCCGGGTTCCTCGCCGACACGCTCGTGCGCGAGTCGGGCTTCGGCATCGTCGGCGACGTCGTGCTCGGCATCCTCGGGGCGCTGGTCGGCGGGTGTACGTTCCGCAAGCTCGGCTGGCACGCGCCGTTCGGCGGCCTCGCCGGCGTCATCGCCGTCGCGTTCGTCGGCGCGGTGCTCGTGCTCGCGCTCGTGCGGCTGATCCACAGCGTCGTCGACTCGGCCAGTCGACCGTGACGCGGGGGCCGCGCGCGGCTGCCCGCTGTGACGTCCGCGCGCGCCGCCCCCGGAGGGAATACGGGCGCCCGGTCGCGCGCGCGGCACCTCGCTTGCAGCGACGCCTGGACAACGTCTGGAGGAACACCATGCCGGAGAAGGCCACCGTCGAACGAGCGAAGCGCGACCTCCGTCAGGGCAAGAGCGGCAGCACCGCGGCCGGCGAGTTCGTGCGCGAGGAGATGCACCACATCCGCGAGGGCAAGCACGGCGCGCGCTCGACGAAGCAGGCGATCGCGATCGGCCTGTCGAAGGCGCGTCGCGCCGGCGTGCGCATGCCGGCGCCGAAGAAGGGCACGACGAGCGCGCGCACGCGGGCCTCGGCGGCGCGCGACACCGCGACCGGCCAGGGCAAGCGCAAGCCGCGCACGCACTCGGCGGCGCGCG
>DASZXE010000017.1:0-5284 GCA_035546475.1 Kofleriaceae bacterium | reverse complement strand
ACGGACGGATGCGGGACGGGGTCACTCGAGGTCGGGCGCCGTCCGCGCGCCGGACATCTGGTAGCCGAGCGGGTCGGCGTGCTCGTCGACCGCCGGCGCGCGCCCCTGCAGGAAGATGCTCGTCGTCGCACTGACCTGGTCCTCCGGCCAGCCATAGCCGATCACGTCGGCGGTGGCGGCGATGCGGTCCGTGCCCGGCATCCTGGCGATGTAGGCGAACCGCGCGACGCCCTTGTCGTCGGTGACCGCCTGCGCCTTCTGCGCGTTGGCGCCGGTGACCTGGAAGACCACCGTGACGTTGCCGCGCGGCGGCGCCAGCGTCGCCTGGACGTGGACCTCCATGTCGACCCGGCGCTTGATCGGCGTCGTCACCGCCACGCTCAGCGTCGACGGACGGATCGCCCGGATGATCTCCCAGCCGCCCTCCGGCATGAGGTTCATCGGGTTGGCGGTCCCGAGGAACAGCCCGTCAGGCGAGCCGGCCATCGTGCGAATGCCGTAGTTCGCGAAGTTGCCGGCGCCGTTCACCGACTCGAGCACGGCCGGTCCACGCGAGGACGGAATGCGCAGGATGTCGGCGCCGAACGAGAACGGCAGATCCGCGAGGTACGGAAGCAGCCAGTCCGGCATCTGCGCGCCAAAGGCCAGATAGCTCCAGTCCATCGTGCCGATGTAGAGCGAGCCCTCGTAGACCTCCATCGTCCAGGTGTAGTTGTTGAACGGGTTGCCGAAGCCGGACGGCCCCCACAGCGCCGGGCCCATGCCGGTCGGCAGCTGCACCCACTGGCCGGTCTCGGCGTCCCAGCCGGGCAGCGTCGAGGCGCCGTACAGCACCTGGAGCCGCGGCGGCGTCCGCAGCCCGAAGCCCTGGCCGCGGAAGATCGAGATCGCGCGCAGCGTGTTGGCGAAGTTCGCGACCGCCTCCTGCTGGGTGGCCGGCTCGCCGTAGACATCCTCGTGGGCGAGGGCGCCGCGGCCCGGTACCTGCATCGTGCCCCAGTAGAGGTAGCCGTCGAACGACGCGAGCGCGCCAGTGCCGTACGTGGTCGCAGTGACCGCGTCAGGCTCGTAGTCAGTCGCCCGCCAGACCATCTCCCAGTCGGCGGTCGACTCGGGCAGACCGCCCTCCGGGATGACCGGGCTCATGTAGAGGCCCGCCGGGACCTCGACCTCACCGTGCTGCGGCCACGACGCGCCGAACAGCCGGCCCTCGTGGACCACCAGCTCGGCGATCTCGCTGCCGGTGGTGCCGACCTGCGTGAAGCGGAGCGGATCGCTCGGGCCGTTCCAGCGCAGCACGCGCCCGCCGCCGCCCATCGTGGTCGCCATGCCGACGCCGGTGTAGAGCACGCCGTCGTACGTGAACCACTTGCGGATGTTGGAGACGCCGACCAGCGTCGTGTAGCCGATCAGCGTGCGCTGCCGGGCGTCGAACGCGAAGACGTTGATGCCCGACTGGTTCAGCAGGCTGCGGCCCGGACCGGCGAGGATGACCGTGTCACCCAGCGAGCCCGCGGACCGGAAGCCGCTCGTGAGCGTGAGCAGCTTCGTCGCGTCGGTGGTCCAGCCCTTGGCGTGTCCGCCGGACACGCCGTTGACCGGGCCCGCCCACTGGATGAGGTGGCGCGTGGTCAGGTCGAGCTCGTAGATGGACGGCACGCGCGAGTCGGTGCGCGCCGGCATCCCGATCGCCGGGTTCGCGGCGACGGAGCGCTCGCAGACGTAGTCGTCGCCCGGGGCGCCGCCGACCGGCTCCGTGACCTCGAGGTAGCCGTACAGCACGCCGCAGAGGACGTTCGAGGCCGTGCCGAACCAGAGGCTCGAGCCCGACTTCGTGAGTCCCCAGACATACGACTCGTTCACCTTCGGCACGCCGGTCGCGCAGACGCCGTGCTCGTCGGGGTACGTGACCGGCTGACCGATGCCGTTGAAGCACTCGTCGACCGGCGCCTTGGCCAGACGCAGCTTGTCGAGCACCGGAGCGAGGCGCGGATAGAGCGCGTACGGCGCCTGCGACTCCGGTGCCTGGGCCATGACATCCTGGCCCGGCACCTCCTGGACCGTGACGGCTTCGGCCGCCCGGCGGTCCTCCTCGGAACTGCCGCTGCATCCCTGGAGCGCGGCGACCGCGGCGAGCGCGGTGACCACACCCATTCTCCTCGTCGCCAACATGGTGCGCCTCCTTTCGAAAGCCACCTTTCATGCTGCAGCGCGCGTGCCGACGACGGCGAACCGGCCAAGCCGCGAGATCGTGGACGGAATCGCCCCTCACCTCCACACCCACATGTGCAATCGACCACTCCACGGCATGGAGCGCTGCAATCGATGCGGGGACGGTCAGTTGCGCCGCGCGCGTGCAAGCGCGTTCGCCGGACGCACGATGACGCGCGATGACGCGCGATCTGCGCGGCCGCACGCTCGTACCGGCGCGCGATCCTGTCGTACCCTCCCCGAAGAGGCCCCGAGATGCGGATGCTCCACACGATGTTGCGGGTCGGCGATCTCGCCGCGTCGAAGCGCTTCTACTGCGAGGCGCTCGGCATGAAGGTGCTGCGCGAGCGCGACTACCCGGACGGGAAGTTCACGCTCTGCTTCATCGGCTACGGCGACGAGGCCGACCACACGGTCATCGAGCTGACCTACAACCACGGGCGCACCTCATACACGCTCGGCGACGCGTTCGGCCACATCGCCCTCGGCACCGACGACGTGGCCGCGGCGTGCGACCACGTGCGCCGGCTCGGCTACAAGGTGACGCGCGAGCCGGGGCCGATGAAGCACGGCACGACCGTGATCGCCTTCGTCGAGGACCCGGACGGCTACAAGATCGAGCTGATCCAGCGGGCGTAGCGGGCGCGCGCCGCGATCGATCATCACGTTCCTCGTCGGCGCTGGCGCCTGTCCTCTCGTGGCCATGCGAGGTCGTGGCGGAGCGCTCGCCGGCGCGCGACCTCGTCGACCGCGCGCCGCTCGTCGGCCGCGCGGACCGCCGGCACGGGGAGCCGGGGGAGCCGGGGGGAGCCGGCGGGCGCCCTGGACGCCGCCGGGCAGCGGCGTCCGGCGAGCCAGCACGGGCCGCTCGTCGTCACCGGCCCTCGTCGGCCCCGGTCTCCGCGAGAGCGCGCCCTTCCGCGGTCGGACCGCCGGCGCTACGGTAGGCCCGCATGCGCATCGAGTCCTCCAACCACGTGATCTGGCGGTTCGCCGCCTACGTGATGCCGGCGCTCGGCGCGATGCTGGTGCTGATCGCGCTGCTCGACCTGACCGGCGTCAGCCAGCGCATCACGACCGGCACGGCGGTGACGTACCTGATCGGCGGCGCGCTGCTGCTCGCGTTCCTGTGGATGCGCACCGGCCTCGCCATCGACCTCGACGCGCGGGCGCGCACGCTGAACGTCGAGGTCCGCCGCGCCTACCTCGCGCGCGTCCGTACCGAGGTGCCGTTCGATCGGCTGCGCGCGATCCACCTGGTCCGCACGCCCGCGTGGGTGAGCGCGCTCGTCACGCGCGAGGACGGTGGCCCGCTGCCGCTGACCGCCATGCTGCCGCGCAACGCCGCCGGCGAGGCGAAGATCGCCGCGATGATCGAGCGGGCGCGCGAGCTCACCGGCCGCCCGCTGCCGCTGACCTGATCACGCGCGCGCGCCGCCGCGTGGGCACGCGCCACGGCGGGACGCCGAGCGCGCCGGGGAGCGCGGCGTCAGCGGCGGAGGGCGACCAGCACCGCGCCGATCGCGACGAGCGCGAGGATCAGCGGGACGAGCCAGAGGACGAGGTCGCGCCAGGGACGCGAGACGCTGGCGCCGCCCCGCTCGCAGCGCAGGCAGATCGCGAACGTCGTGAGGCCGCCCTCGGTGAGCACGCAGCAGTCGCCGCAGACCGAGCGGCGGCAGCGGGCGCACGGCCCGGCCGCGGGCCGCCCGCAGATCGCGCAGCGGGCGACCGGCGAGTCGCCGTGGGACTGGAGGCCGGGCACGAGACGCGAGCGTAGCGCGACGCGACGCCGCCGGCCGCGCGGCGCGTTCAGGGCGCGGGCTGGCGGCGCTCGATGACGAGGTCGGCGGCGCCGCCGCGGAGCTGGAGCTCGTAGCGCGGCGCGCCCGGCGCGGGATCGCGGGTCTCCAGCCGGGCCGAGCCGCCGATCGCGTCGAACCGCTGGTCGTCGAGCCGCAGCCCCGCCAGGCCGCCCGCGGTCTCGAGCGCCACCCCGGCCTCGGCCGGCCGCTGCACGACGAGCCGGCTGGCGCCGCCGCCGACCCGGAACGGCACCGTCGCGGTGGCGGCGGGCAGCGGCAGCTCGAAGCGCACGTCGCTGCAGCCGCCCTCGACGTCGATGCGCGCGACCGCGCCGGCGGAGAGGTCGACGTCGGTGTGCGCGAGGCCCCCGCGGATCGCGAGGGTCCACTCGACCGCCGGATGGAGCACGATCGCGACGTCGCGGTCGGACGGCCGCACCAGCTCGCGCAGCCAGTCGCCGAACGACCCGCGCCAGCTCAGCGTGATCTCGCCGCCGACGACGCGGAGGCGCGGCCGCAGGCCGTCGCCGCAGTGGATCGCGATCAGGTCCCGGGCGGCCGGATCGATGACGACGAGGGCGTCGCACAGGCCGGACGACAGCGTGAGCCGCATCCGGGCCTGACCGCCGTACGCGACGCGCAGGCCATCGCAGTCGAGCGGGCACGGCTCGACGAGGCCGCGGTACGGGTGACCGGTCGGCGGCGTGGTGGGCGGCGTGGTCGGCGGCGTGGTGGGCTCGTGGATGGTCATGGTCGACTCCTTGGCGCGACGCGGGTGCGCGAGGTAGCGTGAAGCACGTCGCGGTTGATTTACAGGTTCGTCGATATCTTAGTTGCTAAGATATACGTGTCAAGAGACGTCAGGTGAATGCCATGGCCTCCGTGCGTAAACAGGAACGAATCCATGCGGTTGCCACCGCGATCGCGCGTGCCGCCGACGCCGATCGCCGGCTCCGCCAGGCGGCCGCCGAGCGGCTCGGGGTCGGCGCGACCGACTTCGACGCCCTGCTCCTGCTCGACACGACCGGCCCGCTGGCCGCCGGCCGGATCGCCGAGGCGATGGCGATCACCACCGGCGCCGTCACCGGGCTGATCGACCGGCTGGAGCGCGCCGGCTTCGTCCAGCGGACCCGCCACGAGGCCGACCGCCGCCAGGTGCTGATCGAGCTGGCCCCCGCGCGGCGCGACCCGCTCGACGCGCACTGGAAGGAGCGCGATCGCTGCGTCGCCGAGGCGGTCGGCGATCTCGACGACGCCGGGCTCGCGGG